>JASFSK010000324.1:0-5910 GCA_050114455.1 Desulfobacterales bacterium
TACCCCCCACCATATAAAGAGGCTTTTCAGAATTCAAAATTTACTGATTTGATTCAAACTTATGCCAATGTTCTAAAGTTGGGTTATCCTCCTTCAGATTATTCCTTTGGCCATTATGATTAACGCTTGATTAGTTTCCGCCTAATTGTGCCAATCGTAACATTTTTAACTCCTTAATACCGACCTTTTTGAAAGTTTCGATTTATTTATATGAAGAGTCAAAACCCCCTTTATTTGTCCGTTTCCATTTCAATAGAATTATCATCATTTTTTTCTGAAAATGCTTTTTTAGATTGCTTGATCTTATTCCGAACAAAATCTTCTCCCTCTAATTTTAGAAATAAGAGAATGTCTTTTTGAATTTGCTCTTGATATCTATGTGGAACTGGAATTAAGTCGATCAACCTTGAAAAAGGTTTTTCAAGATTCCTTGGCATAGGCGGAGTTTTTGGCATACGAAAATTCCCTGGTTTAGTGTTGTATTTAAAATATTTTAGTTATTAAGGAAGAAATTCAAAACCCTAACCTCGAAATAGTAAACAAGTTCATCGACCTTTTCAGAACTATTAAAACCTTTCGATAAAAGCAAAAATATGCAATTTAGCATTCCGAGGTTGACAGAGAGCAATCAACCCCGGCTATGTATGGCTGAAGAAGAATCTTTTTGGCCACTTTCTATCAGGCATCTATCCAAGCTTCGTTGAACAAAAGCACCAAATTTGGATGTGCTGCAACGTTTTTGAGCTTTTTATGGGGACACATCCAGGTGTTCATCCAGTAAGCGATGCCGATGGAGCCTCTTGTCATCTGAATTTCTTCCAGCTTGCAAAAGATTTTCTGCCGTTTTTCCACATCCAACGTTCCACTGGCTTGCTCAAGAAGCTTGCTGAACTCTTCGTCTACCCAGCGGGTCTCGTTCCAGGGGACGGGCTTGCCTTCATCATCGGCAATATAAGCCAGATTAGGCACCATGGTGCCCAAGGGGCGGTGCGTCCAAGGAGTGACACCCAGATCGACTTCCGTCCACTTTTCCCAGTACCGGCTTGTCGGCATGGTTTGAATATTCATACGGATACCGGCCGGCGCTGCATCCTGTTTGAGTATCTCAGCGTAGCGCACAATATCGCTCCACTCAACCCCGACTGCAAGATTCACGTCTATACCCTGCGGGTAACCGGCTTCTGCCAGGAGCTTTTTGGCTTTGTCAGGCTGATACGATGGGATCGGTTTTTGACAATATTCCGGGTGCTGGGGGTAAACATGACAATCTTGTCCCTGCAGGCCCTCGCCCTGATAGGCCAAAGCCAGTATTTTCTCCCGGTGCTGGCATAATCTCAAGGCGTGGCGGACCCGGTTATCGTCCCATGGTTTTAGGTCAACGCGCATGCGCAACACCCGGGTGGTGGCGGTTGCCACCGGCAACACATTGATTTTGGGGTCATTTTTAAGGGCCTGCATGATCTGAGGGCCTGGATTGTCAGAGGCATCGATCAGATCGATCTCGCCTGATTGCAACGCTGCGATCTGCGGAGCCAATTCACCGCCCAAATCGATAAACTGAATTTCGTCAATGTAAGGCAAGGGTTTGCCGTCAGCACCTTTTTGCCAATAGTTCTTGCGCGCCTTGACAGTGCAGATCGAGCCTTCATTGTAGGTGTCCAATACAAAAGGTCCGGTACCGTGTGGGGCTTTTTTCATGTCGCCTTCAAAGGTGCGATGGTTTAAAACCTGGGCGGTGTATTGAAAAAAATGTTCGGGAATGGCAATTTCGGGTCGTTTGAGGTGGAGCTTAAATTGATACTCGTCCACTTTTTCGATCCCATTGGGATCTAGGTAGGAACCGACCAAACCAAGCAGGGAAGATCCAACATCCTTATTCAACCATTGGGCGATGGTAAAGATGCAATCATCGGATTTAAACGGATCGCCATTGTTGAATTCGATTCCTTTGCGAACATTGAAGGTCCATGTTTTCAGATCTTCACTGACGTTCCAACTTTCACAGAGGTAGGGCCGTGTGATATTGTCAGGTCCGGTCAAGGTCATGTATTCGAAAATCATGCGCATTGCATTGGAAGGCATCAGCCATGAGTAGCGCGCCGGATGATCGATCTTTTGAATCTGCTGGGAAATTTTAAGCACCCCGCCGCGTTTGATGCCGGCTCCGCTCGCTTTCCTGGGCCAGGTAAAACCGATCATCTGACTGGCTGCAGTCGCCGACATCCCTAACAGGGTGGCATATCTTAAAAAATCGCGACGTGTGAGCTTGCCTTTTCCCAGGTAACCTTTCAAATCATAAATCCTCGGGTGAATTTTTTCTTGATTTTCCATCGCTACCTCCTTTCGGTTTAAAACTTCATTATGGGTCTTCACTTGAATCCAGCAAGATTTTTATTGATTAAACACCGAGTACATCGATAGGCGATGTTTATCCACAATATCTATGTAAATTATCCGTTTGATTCATATTATCCGTCTTTTGTTCTATTTTATTTTGAGAACTAGTATCGCAGTATTTCGAACATCTTAAAATACAGAAAATTATGTATTTAAAGCTGCGAAGTTGATTAATCCTAAAAGGTCTTGACGGGATTCAGAAAAACAGATTCCAACCCTGACAATTGATTCAAAGGCTGGACGTTTACTCTACCGCTGAGAAACTGCAGCTGTGGGTCCGATTGGTTGTCATATCTGTTTGTTTTTTGGAGACCGTCGATTACTTCGGGGCAAATCGTTCTACCCCATCTTTGAGAAGCCATTTAAGGCATGGGCACAGCAGAAGACCGTTTTTATACCTGCGAGATACCCTTTCCGAAACCTCAAAATACTGGATTCACCGTATTGTTTGAAACTTATTTTGTGGTATTACTGAAAAAAAACAGTCTACTAGAATTGGAGGAAATAATGAATGACCAAAAACTCCTTGATGATATAGCTTATAACGTTATCCGGGGTAATATAAACGCCGATTATCCAGGGCACAACATGGAGCTTAAAGGTCAGCCGGGAGTCATTGAATTGATGCGTATAGCAGTGGACGAAGAGATTGATCCAAAAAAAATAATTGTAAAGGCGTTATCAAAGCCTATGGAAGAGGTTTCAGAAAAGTTTAAAAACGATGCATATTTGGCTCCCCAAATTCTTACGTCTGCCCAATGTGTTGGAGATGCCATGGACATGCTCGCACCATATTTAAAAAAGTCTGGAATAAAACAAGCTAAGTTTGTCATTGCTACCGTCAAAGGCGATTTCCATGAAACGGGCCCGTTATTTGTTGTCTTGATGCTAAGGGGGGCAGGTTTTAAAACGATCAATTTAGGCTATAATGTATCCTCAAATCGAATCGTAAAAACCGTCAAAAATCATAAGGCTGCCTATGTTGGATTGTCCACGTCTTTTACCCCAGCCAGGAAAAAGATGGGAGACATGATAAGCAAAATGACAGCCGATGGACTTCGTGATGAGGTCAAGGTTTTGATTGGTGGATCCGCCACTTCAGCTAAATTTGCCGAACAAATCGGAGCCGATGCATATTGCAAAAATGCTTTCCAAATAATAGATGTGCTAAAGAGCCTGGATAATTGGTCAGGCTTTGCTGGTGCTAATATTGAGTAGTATGCTTCCTTTTTACGATGAATTTTAACAGATCTCTGTCCACATCTTTAGGAAGTCCCGGTTTTTCATAGGTCTCGAGTATCTCCTTGTACCTTTTATTGGCGGCTTCAATGATTTGAGGGGAGCCCCTGACGCACCAGCCTTCGAAATCATCGCGACTGGAAAGTGTCGGCTGATAAAACTCTTTTAGAAAATGCTTGAGGGTGTGGTCCTTGTCCAGAAACTGGCCTCCAGGTCCTGCTTCTTTAATTGTATTCAAGGCTAGAGATTCATCGTTGATTTCAAATAAATTCCCAATTCTCTTGACCATACCGCACATTTCATCGTCGATGATAAATTTTTCATAAGACATGCAATTATAGGTATCAAGGATGCCTGCTGCATGCAAAACGAAGTTTATGCCACAGTTATGGGCCATGGAAAGGCTCAACATGGATTCATACGCAGCTTGGGGATCGGGTATTTTCGAATCGCAAACCGCCCCCCCACTTCGCGAAGGAAGATCGTAGTATCGGGCCATCTGGGCCGTTGCAGCTGTGTTGATGGCCATTTCCGGGGATCCGATACTAAGAGACCCACTGCGCATTTCAGCGTTGGATGAAGCGCCCGCAAAAACTACAGGTGTTCCCTCCCTTACTAGTTGTGATAGAACGATGCCAGCCAGTATTTCGGCGTTTTGAAGGGCTAAGTTCCCAGCCAACGTAACCGGTCCTGTCGATCCTGCAATCGATAGAGAGGATATAAGCTGCGGTTGACCGGCTCTTGCATATTCCATCAGCGCCCCCAGCATTCTGCTATCATACTTTAACGGAGTCAGCGAGCAAAGTATGTTTATGAATCTAGGTTTTTCGGACAGCTGTGCTTCACTACCGAACAGGATAGATGCCATGTGAATACTGTCTTTTGCACCCCGTATTCCCATGGAACTTCCCATGAAGCATTTATCGGAATACTTCACCGCCGTGTAAAGCATCTGTTTATGGCGGATTTCATGGGGCACATCATTGGGTTCAATTACCGCACCACTGCAGATATCAAGATTCTTGCTTGCTCCAGTCAGTTTAACGAAGTTTACAAAGTCATTTAAGGTTCCGTCTCGCCTTTTGTTGGCATGATCTATAACAAAAGGAGCTCCATACCCGGGTGTAAAACAAATATTATTACCGCCAATGACAACATCATATCTGGGATTGCGAGCATATAGTTTGAACTGCTTGGGTGCTTTCTTTAACTGCCTTTCCACCAATCGGCGTGTCAAAAATACGCGCTCGCCCTCAACTTTCGCGCCCCCCTTGGATAATATTTCCAAAGCAGGTGTATAGTGAAAATCGATTCCAATTTGTTCTAAGATACGCAATGAAGTTTCATGGATCTGCTCGACCTGCTCCTTTGTTAATAATTCATATGGTTGCATTCGGCTAATCTCCTTTTTAATGATCGGCTCAAAACTTGCTATATTTTAAAAATTGTTGAAAAAGTCAAGCAAATTTACACATATATAATAGAACTGATTGGCGAGTTGATACGCGTTCGACAAAACCATATGCTGGCGCCGTACTTGATAGTAAAAGTCAACAAAAGGTTTGTTGCTGCGGAAATAGATGTTAGGATCTTCCTCCTATACCGATCGTTTTCGCGGTTATCCGAATTAAAATTTTATTTAATCCTATCATTGCTTTTGCCAATCTATCATAATGAGACAGCACAGGTACTGTAAATGAGCCTCACCAATCCATATTTTTATCGCTATTTCAGAAGTGTGAATTAACAGCTATATATACTCTCATACCGCCGACAAAAAAACTGTAGATTAGCAATTCCAAACTTTCTTTTGCCAATTTAAAAAATGGCGGTCACCGCACATTGTGGTCCGCTTTTTTTTTCATTTTTTAGGATATCTCGGCGTATGCCAAAGTATAACGATGTGTTTAAGGGCAATGCTGGTTTGGATAGTCAACTGATTCAATGGCAACACACTATTCTTTCAAAACTTGACATTCCAGATGACTGAATAATCATGAGGTTCAGAGACTGAATGAGAATTCGGGAAAAGGGTAAATTTTCAATTGTCACACATAATACCCCAGGTTTTATATTGGTTTTACCAATCTACAATAATGCGGCTTCATTGAAAGTATAAATTAACCATACCCAATCCATAATTTTAAGCTTACCCCAATAGTGTTGGATTACGGCTATCAATCTACAATCTATCGTATTTACAGAGTGTTATAGATTGCCCTTACAAATACACAATCAGCCCAACTAAAAAAGGCACTTCGAAAAACCGGCCGC
>JASFSK010000325.1:0-5906 GCA_050114455.1 Desulfobacterales bacterium
TCCAGGCCGAAAATCGCGCCCCTGTTGGTTTGAGTGAACCTCATAAAACAACCCGCCCGTGGCCAGCAGGGGTGTATCCTTGAAGATGCCCTTTTCCGTGCGGTAGGTTCCCAAAGTGAAAGGCATTGCAGTCCAAAATCCCAAGCCGGTATTGTCGCTGTCACCAAAATCAAACTTTCCGGTAGGGGCAAATGCGCCGATTGCGGTAACCAAATGAAATTCCGACCAATGCCAGCCCAGACCAATAGGCGAAAAGAACATATCCGTGAAACCCACCGGGGCATCCTGAGGTTCGCCGTCGACCAATACCGGTAAACCCGACAGGTTTCCAAACGCCGGCGTCACCACGGCCTGGTAATCGCCGCCGAAGAGCTTGAAATCCGGACGCCACACCAAAGCGAGAGCGGTGAGAACGTAGTCTGTTTCGTCATTGCTGGCCGTATCACCTGACCCGTCCTTGAACTTTTGAGCATTGAAAAACATGGTCGTGCTCTGCATGTAAAACCCTGGATCCGGCGCCATGATGCCTGCTTTCAGGTTACCATTCCAGCCCGGGGCATAGTGTCCGGTCTGGACGTCCTGGGCTTGGACGGCGCTCGCCCAAGCGGCCAAAAGTAAGCAGGCACTAAAAAAGACTACAAAACGCCATCGAAATAGCAGCAGTAGCCTTTTCAGAAAAGGGTCTAAGACGTTAAAACCGTTAGAGACCGTTTTTGTCCACTCTATTATTTGGATGACAAGTTTGTTCATTGCATCAGTGCCTTATTCCGAACGGACTGATTCCCGGTCAGGTATATGTATTGCAAATATTCGGAATTTGTGAAATCACCCTGACAGATCATTCAGCATCTTAATCTCTGCAATGTGAAGATTGTTTAGTCCACCCAGCACTTGAATGGCGCCTAAAAGCGCCCTGAATCGGTCGGTTTTCATATAATCGTCCAGGGCTCCCTGATCGGTCCATTTTTCCACCCATAGGAATTGATTAGGGGTACCAACAGTTTCAAAAAGGCTGCAGCCGATGCGTGCTTTGGCCGTATGGTTTTGGCAACGAAACATGTCGACGGTCTGTAGAAACTCGTGTCGTTGTTCGGGTTGAATTGACAATAAAATTTCAAGACCTACCATCACTTTCCCTCACTATTGTGCACCCAGCTTTATTTGTTTGAACCCAGCTTCGCAATTACTATGCCGTAAGCATTTTTTTGAAAAAATATGTTCTAGTTATCTGAAATTATATTTAATATTAAAATGGAGAGATCGAGACGGTTAGAAAAATGGCAATATTTCGAGGAATTTTTTTCGCAGAATGTTGCGAATTTGCAGTATATTGCGAGTAAAATTTAGGAGATGACGACTTGATGAACGTAAGTAGAGCGTGCCCACAAGTTAGGGCGCGGGCAGGCGATTCTGCTCGTCAGTCGAGCCTGGCGATCTCATATGGCACCGCTTTCATGAATAGAAACTTGAAGAGTTGGCGTTGGCGGAAGTCTTCATATCAGGCATTTAAGAAACCGATAGGCTGAATAAACCCGGACGCCATCTATATTGTCACATGATCTATTATCGTAAAACGCAGGCAATACATTTACGATGGGCCTTTATTTACTTTGTTCAATAGTCAATGAATATACCGGAACATCATCTATTTTTCCTTATTCCGAGCTTTTTCATGCGAAAGCGCAGGGTGGAGGGGTTGATTCCTAAAATGGTCGCAGCGCCCTTAGGCCCACTGATACGCCACCCGGTGGCCTCGAGGACTTTCACCATGTGCTGTCTTTCGACGGTTTTTAAAGAATCGAATCCATTGGTCGTATTTGGCGCGGCCGCTTCCGATGGCAATTCGGCAAAGCCTTTCGGTAGTTGAAGGATGTGGTTTGAAGAACGTATCACGGCCTGTTCCAATAAATTGCGTAGCTCCCGAACGTTACCCGGCCAATCGTACTGCTCCAGCCGGGTTATTACGTAAGACGGGATCTGGTCAATTCTCTTGCCCATCTTTCCGGCTATTTGCGTCACGAAGTATTGCACCAGCAGCGGAATATCTTTTATACGATCGCGTAACGGCGGCACCGTTAGCGGATAGACATTCAATCGATAATAAAGGTCTGATCGAAATTGCCCTTCAAGGACCTCAGCCTTCAGCGTACGGTTGGTGATGGCGATAATACGCACATCGACGGACATGGTCTTGGAGCCGCCGACACGTTCAAACTGGCCTTCCTGGAGCACGCGCAGCAATTTTGCCTGGGTCTCAAGCGGCAGTTCGCTGATTTCATCCAGCAGCAGGGAGCCGCCATGCGCCAGTTCGAAACGGCCTTTTCTGACTTGATCAGCTCCGGTAAAGGCACCTTTTTCGTGGCCAAAGAGCTCACTTTCCACCAAATTCATAGGCAGAGCGGCACAATTTAACTTGACAAAGGGTTTGTCGGCCCGGCGGCTGGACTGGTGAATGGCCCTGGCGATAAGCTCCTTGCCGACACCTGTTTCGCCCTGGATCAGGACGGTGGCGTCGGAGTTAGCCACCTGTTTGACCTTGGTTAAAACGTAAAGCAGGCTGTTGCTCTCACCGACAATTTCATTGAAACCGCTTTGATTTTGAAGCTCCTGGCGCAAATAGATGTTTTCATCTTCGAGCTTGGCCTTGAGAGCTTCCAGCTCCTGCATGAGAATGTCACGGGCCGCTTCGGTCTGTTTGCGTTCGGTAATGTCGGTGCTGCTTTCCAGCACATTGACGACCCGGCCACTTTGGTCTTTGATTGGCAAGGATACGATATGATACCAGCGGCCGTTCTGTGAGTTGAGCCTTTCGGTCTCGCGGACGCGGCCGTCGGCAAAGGCCGCAACGGCGCCACAGCTTTGACAGGGTTCACTGCGGTTTTCGGATAGGGAGTAACATTTTTTACCTACCGGGTCGTCCAAGGAAAAGGCCTTGCGGGTCGTTTCATTGACCCAAATGACGTTCAACTCAGGGTCGATGAGTGCCAGACCGGTATTCAGGGAAGACAGAATAACGTCCATACGAGCTTTTTCATCTGCCAATTCCTGCTGGGCCTGATTGAGCTCGGTGACATCTTCACCGATGCTTAGGCTACCGATGATCTGATCTTCGGTTTCGTGCTCGATAGCGTGAAACCAACTGATACGCCTTTCGCTTCCATCTTTGGTCAACAGAGGGCGCATGCTTTGAGGTCGAACCGATCCCGTTCTTGCCATCTTCAGCCGCTGCATCAGATCTGACCGTTCTTTTTCAGGCACAAATTGCGAAATCGGTCTTCCCAGGGCTTCTTCGGCCATATACCCGCTGACGGCTTCAAAATAGGGATTCACATAACTGATTCGTCCCTGGGGGTCCAGTTCGACGGCAAGCAGGTGGACGTTTTCCATCAATGAATGCCAGCGCTTCTCATTGGCCTCAACCTCTCGGGCCAATCGGGAGGCCTGCACGACCTCGTTCACCAGGTAGCCACTCATAATACAAATCAATACCATAAAGGCAAAACTAAGGAAAAACGGTGGCGGCAGCAGATCCAAATCGATTAGGGTTCCCTGCAGGTAGGCCGGCCCCAGGCAAACGAAAAGGCTAATTCCAAGAAATAACGCACGATGCTTCTGCCCGCGTCGAGCCAGACGAACACAGCTTTCAATCATCAGGTAGATCAAGAGCAGCCAGGCAGCATCGGCAATCAGTCGCAAAGGATTTGACGGACCAGTAGCGTAAACAATCCGCTCCCCCCATGGCAGGTGCGAGGTGTTCAACGCGTCCATGCTTGAATACAATATTCCGTTGGTCGAAAATGTATTGACAATTAGGGCGATTGCATAGGCTGCCGCCACAAGGTATGCCAGCCAGCGCCGGGCCGAGCCGGTGAAAGCAGCAATAAACCAGACCATAAAAAACCATAAAAGCGCCTGGACATTTATTTGCAGCCGGTATACCGAACGATATCCGTCAATGGTGTCGGCCTGGTAGGAAAGGCCTTCGAAACAGGCGCCGGCCGCGGTACTGAAACACATGAGGGCAAAAAATAAATCCGCCCGACGATTGGGCATGCGACTGTAAATTGCCAAATGCAAAAGGCCAATGGCCAAGCAGATTCCACAGATGATGAATTGGGCTGTGATCAACGGGCTCATGGCACCTGATAACCTTTTTACGATGGATATGGATTTATTCGCTACCAAGAGCTAATAAATGAGAGAATTAGTCATCTATATCCTAAACATTCATCGCCACGCAATCGTGTTTTATAAAAATTAACATGGATAATTTCACTTTACAGGCAATATTATCTGGATAATATTGCCTTGTTATGAAAAAAATTAAAACTCGTTTGTTGAACATCCAATTGCCGCCAAAACGCGCGGCCTTTTTATGGGGCCCTCGCAAGACCGGGAAAACGTATGGATCAGTAACCATTTCTCAGATCGGGCCTTCTGCCGCCGCATTATCTTTTCACCGATCCAATTCAGGATTTGCGTTCCTATGTCGCCGACTATTTAAAGGAGGAAATTGCCGTGGAAGCGGTTGTGCATAACATACCGGCTTTTGAAGAATTTCTTAGGGTTGCTGCTCTGACATCCGGCGAATCATTAAATTATACGAACAGTGGAAAAGAGTTTTATAGTCTGTCTGGAAAAACAACCCCAGATGTTTGCAAACGGAGTTGAGGTGTTGCCATGGCAGGATTTTCTGGAAAGACTGTGGGCAGGTGAACTCGGTGTCTAACTATCCTTGATCATTTAACAACTCTAATTCTATGGGTTTTTCGCAACCGGTCCCAGAGTTCTTTTATTATCACAGTTGCGGCATCACCTTCGTTCATGGAATTGCCATATTTTCCAATGCAATCTTGCATGAGCTCTTCATTTATATCCGTAGCTAACTGATCAAGCCTGTACCGGATATATTCGCACAGGATTAGTTCCACCATTCGAAATTCGTCCTGATCCAAATAAGCGGCGTCAACCCTGGCTGCTAAAGGCAGCTCAGCTATGATGCCATCGACGACTTGCTCAACTGTAATTTGATTAGGGGAAATTCTTCTATGCATTCTCAATTCTCATTCTTGGCATTCGATCTTTCAGCTTATCCCGAAAATTGGGATTCCCCTGGTCATCGATATAAAATTTCAGCTTATGATGGTTCTCGTCGAAGTATTTTGATAGGGCCTTTGTATCTGATGGTTCAAAATAAGTTTTAACATACTCGATACACATCTGTTTAATCTGTTCCTGTGAAAAGCTAAATTCTCTGAACCCTTTTTTAGAGTCCATTTTTTTGGATGCCTCCATTCAGAATTTTTTAAGCTATTTCAGAAGCGTTAGCATAGTAGCAATTTCTATGCTGCAAACTGGTGTTATTTACATTTGGCCGAGGCAGATTGAACAAGAATCTTGAGCAAAAGGTATGCCAACCAGGGGTAAGCTTAATAATCTCTATATGTCAGTAGGTTACTAACTAAGTGGGATTAAGAGGCACAATGAATATGAAAAATAGCTAATAAAAATATGGCAAGTATTTCATATTGAAGGGTTATGAAACCCTAACTGAGCGAAAATTGAGAGTGTTCAGCTTCCCCGGGACGGGATTTCCGTTTTGCTGCAACAAGGCGTCCAATGTTGAGGGTTTAGTGGCTTACCCCTATCCATTGGCAACGCAGAAGATGGATGAGGTGCCATCGGCTTTCCCAACGTGTTGGGCCGTAGCTCGAAGAGCAAAGCCAAAAGCAAACAAAATGGGATTAAAATAGACTATTACAACTCACTATTTTAGTGAATTTCCCATACAAAAAGGGACTCATATTTCTAAAATAGCAGGAGTCCCTTCTATTACTGGATGGTAGGCACGGGGAGATTTGAACTCCCGACTTCTACCGTGTCAGTCTGTTTAAGCAGTTTTACGG
>JASFSK010000326.1:0-5903 GCA_050114455.1 Desulfobacterales bacterium
CGATGAAATGAACCTTATCGCCCATGATAATCCCAAGATGTTTGATCTTTTCCGCAGCGCCATGGAAATATGGCTGAAAGAATTGCCGGATATACCACTGGTTTCCTTTTACCATCGAAACCCAATAAACCACACCTACTGGAAGGGATGGCCCAATGTGGACAACCCATACATTAACGATGCCAACTGGCACAAGACGCTTCTGCTGATGCTTGTGCGACTCCAACCCACTCAGTAATCAACCATCGAATTCAGCTGATCCAACCCTCTATCCAGGAGGGTTGGATAGGGGTTTTTATGACCATCGCCTATTTTATAAAAAGATTGATTTACTTTGTATTGGTTGTGTATGGAGCGGCTACCTTAATTTTTATTCTTCCCAGGCTAGCCTCTGAAAGAAATCCTATTGTAGAGAGAATGGGGCAAACCGCGGCAGCCGCCGGCATCCTGACCGAGGGAGTCGACGAGATGCAGAAAGCCTGGGAAGCCAAATTTGGCCTTGATAAGCCACTATGGCGGCAGTATCTCAATTATCTATCCGATGTGCTTCGGCTGGATTTTGGATATTCACTGGCCTACTTTCCGGCCAAAGTCCGCGACCAGATTGCGGGTGCCCTGCCATGGACGATCGGTCTTTTCGGTGTTGCGACAATCATCGCATTTCTGTTGGGAAGCCTCAGCGGTGCCCTGCTGGCCTGGCCGAAGGCACCAAAATTTTTGCAATATCTTCTCCCTTTTATTCTTACTTTCTCGGCGGTGCCCTATTATCTGCTGGGGCTTGTACTCCTTTTCCTGTTTGCTTTTACTTGGCAGTGGTTTCCGCTTTCAGGTGGTTATTCGATCGGCGTAATTCCCGAGTTTTCGATGGATTTTATTCTGGACGTGCTGGGCCATTCCATTTTACCCGGCATTGCTATTTTTTTAGCTGGTGTCGGTTTTTGGGCGCTCCAGATGCGTGGATTGATGGTACTTGGACTGGAAGACAATCACATTATTTTTGCCGAGGCCAAGGGGCTAAGAGGCAGCCGTATTTTTTTCAGATATGCCGTTCGCAACGTCCTTCTCCCCCAGGTCACAGCTTTGGCGATTGCCTTGGGCCAGATTATCTCCGGCGCTATTTTGGTGGAAGTTGTCTTTGGATATCCGGGTCTGGGAACCCTGCTGCTGAAGGCCGTCTCGGGATTTGATTACAACCTGATCAGTGGTATCGTATTTATCATCATATTGATTATCGCAATCAGCACGCTCATCGTAGATTTGGTCTATCCTTTGCTTGATCCGCGTATTACCCATCATCGAGGCGTAGAATGAAACCGGTAAAAAAACATATCTTACAGATTGCAAGCTATGGTCGCCGCAATCCCAAATCAGTCGGCGGGGTGGGTGTCATTCTCTGTCTGGTCCTTTTTTGGTTGGTCGGATCGATACTGATCAGCCCCTCAAAAGCTGAACCCATATCCGGCATGCCGGACCAGCCTCCTTCTTTGAAATATTTATTGGGAACAGACAGCAACGGCAGACAATTACTGCCCGTTATGATCGTCGGGACGGGGCTCACGCTGAGAATCGGGTTTGTTGCAGGATGTATCGGTGTCTGTGTGGCCATAGTCCTTGGATTTCTGGCAGGATACTATCGCGGCCCCTTAGACACTGTCATTATGGGTATCGTCGATATATTGCTCACCATTCCTCCGCTGGCCGTCCTGGTCGTCATCGCCGCCATGACCGTGGAGGTGATATCGCTAAACAGCATGATTTTAATTGTAGCATCTTTATCCTGGATGCTTCCCACCCGAACGATCAGAGCGCAGGTGCTGTCCATGCGTGAAAGCGGCTATGTGCCGATGGCCAAACTCTCCGGAATGAATGACATCGAAATTATTGTAAAAGAACTCATGCCCAATCTTCTGCCTTATCTTGCAGCTGGATTCGTGTCTGCCACGGCGTCGGCTGTCCTGGCCACGATTGGTCTGGAAGCCCTGGGACTGGGGCCTCAGAGTCTGCCAACCTTGGGTATGACGATCTATTGGTCCATCTCCTTCAGTGCATTGCTTCGAGGAATGTGGTGGTGGTGGCTGCCCCCCGTTATCATTATTGCTGCGCTTTTTGTCGGTCTTTTCTTGCTCACCGCCGGGCTGGACGAAATTGCAAACCCGAAGCTCAGGAGATCCATTTGAACAGCGACGATATTCTTCAGATCCGAAACCTGCAGGTCTATTACCAGACTCTACAAGGAACGTTGAAGGCGGTCGACAGGATTACCTTTAGTCTGAAAGCCGGGGAGCGATTCGGTCTGGTTGGAGAGTCGGGCTCGGGTAAATCAACATTGGCTTTTGCAATTATGCGGCTCACCAAACCACCGGCACATGTCGCAGGTGGTGAAGTGCTGCTAAACGGTGTTGATCTTATCAAAATGGAAGCGGAGCAATTACGAACGCATCGTTTGGCACAAATCGCCCTGGTGCCGCAGGGGGCCATGGATTCCCTGAATCCAGTTTTACGCGTCGAGGATCAAATAATAGATGGCATTGTCGATCATACAGCTAAAAGAGTAAATAGAAATAACCTGAGACTTCGTGTCTTTGAACTTCTAGAGAAAGTCGGCCTTCAGAAAAAGGTCGCCAGAATGTATCCCCATGAATTAAGCGGGGGCATGAAACAGCGGGTTTGTCTGGCTATTGCGATATCACTAAATCCCAAAATTATTATTGCAGATGAACCGACCAGCGCCCTTGACGTGGTCGTCCAGAGACAAATCATGCTGACACTGGGAGACATGCAAAGGGATCTGGGCCTGTCAATCCTATTGGTAGGACACGATATGGGACTTATGGCACAGTTTGCCGATCGCATTGGTGTCATGTATGCAGGAAAATTAATGGAAATCGGACCCATTGAGAGCGTGTTTAAAGAACCCCTTCATCCCTATACCCAGCTTCTTATTGCCTGTCCCCCTACGATAGAAGAAAAAGGAGAGTTCAAAGGAATTCCAGGTCTTCCGCCCCTGATATCAGACCCGCTTTCAGGATGTGTATTTCATCCCCGCTGTCCTTTGTACAAAAATCACTGTTCAAGTGAAGTTCCCGAAATGATAGAGACGCAGCCGGGTCGTTGGGTCGCATGCAACCAATATGATAAGGAAAGTCGATGACCTATTTTCTTGAAGCTCGCAATGTGACCAAAACCTTCGGCGGCAGCGGTCTTTTTCACAAAAAAGAAACCGTAGCGCTGGAAGCGATATCCATGTTTGTCAGGGAAAATCCGGCCTCGATTATTGGCATTGCAGGCGAGAGCGGGAGTGGGAAAACGACACTGGCCAGACTCTTGATGGGTTTTATTCATCCCACTCGAGGCGAGGTGCTATACAGAGGAAATGATCTGAGACACATTTCACGTCAAGAAAAACTGGCCTTTAGGAAAGAGGTCCAGGCTGTATTCCAGGATCCATTCGGCGTTTACAATCCTTTTTATAAGATCGACCATGCCCTCTACACCCCTTTGAAAAAGCTTCAGATTACAAATTCTAAAACCAGGGCCCGGCAGATGATTGTAGAGGCCATGGAGGCCATTGGTCTCAATCCTGAAGAAACACTGGGTCGCTTTCCCCAGCAGCTTAGCGGCGGACAAAGACAAAGGGTCATGGTCGCGCGAGCGTTTCTTTTAAAACCCCGCTTGATCATTGCCGATGAGCCCGTTTCCATGGTGGATGCATCACTGCGGGCAACCATTCTCCAGAGCTTGCGTAAACTCAATCAAGAATTTGGAATATCAATTCTCTATATCAGCCATGATCTAACGACGACCTATCAGATCAGCGATCACATTGTGGTGCTGTATCGCGGCACGGTCGCTGAAATCGGTGACATCGATCAGGTCATCAAAGATCCGAAACATCCGTATTCTCAACTACTGGTTGAATCCATCCCCCGACCCGATCCGACCAAGCGGTGGTCCACTCATCTTACCACCTTTAAAGAGAACGCAACGGAAAGTACCGCAAAGGGGTGCAAATTTGCGCCTTATTGTCCTGCCGTCATTCCGGATCTGTGTCCCGATTCGCCCCCCCCGATGTATCAAACCCACAGCAAGCGCGCCGTTCGCTGTTTCCTTTATCAGGACGCACATGAAATTCCCGGTGAAGAGATGAAACTGGTATTAGATCAGTAGGAAAGCTGGGCTTGTCAAAGCTGGTGTGTATTCAGAGTATCGGAAACCTCACTCTATCAATCCATGATATACCATTCGTCTTAAGTAACAACTTGAAAGGGTCGCGGTTAAAAGTGGGGCCGAGCTGCTCGAATCATCCTAATTTGAACCGCCGGATTTTTTGACGATGTAGGATACCGCGTGCATTTTGCTCTGATCGATGTGATCGGCCAAAATCCTTGCGGCTTTGTCGACGTCCCGCAGACAGATGGCGTCAATCAATGCCAGATGGGCGTCAGCGGCTGATTCCCGGAGGCTGGGGTCCTCGAAGCCAAGTTCTCTGAATCGCTGGATGAGTCTGAACATTTGATCCAGTATTGAGATTAACCGCCGTTTCCCGCTGGCCCGGATGAAGTAATTGTGGACCTTGGCATCGATTTCCTCGTGTCGCTTGGGGTCGCCTGTCCGCGAGATTTCTTCCATTTTGGCACGAATTTCAATCAGCCCCTGGATGTTCAAATGAGTGGCCGAGGTTTTGAGGGCTTGGATCTCCAATGATTTCCGGATATCGTAAACTTCTTCGACATCATCGACGCTAAACCCCACTACCCGTGCCCCGCGTTTGGGCATAATCTCCACCAGACCGTCCTGTTCCAGCTGCCGCAAAGCAACCCGAATGGGGGTCCGGCTGACCTCAAATTTGTGGGCGAGTTCCTCCTCCTTCAAACGGGTGTTGGGAGGGTACTCCCCCGATACAATGCCGTCGAATAAAACAGCATAAATTTGGGACATTTGGGGAATTGGCTTCAATACAATTTCCTCGTGGTCGGTGCACCGATAATTGATCGACGAAACATTTTTTTGTATTTATATATCTATATTAAAGATACATTTTGGGGGACCGGAATAATTTTGTTGATTCCGGCCTAAAAAATTATGTGATCTCCCGCATTTCGCAAACTTCACCTTCGGCCCCGTAAAAATAGGTCACGAAGACACCCGGCCGGATTTCGACCGGTTCCCCCAGGAACTTCACGCCCTTGGATTTGAGGTCCTGGTATGTACTTTGAAAATCTTCGACCATAAAACCGATATGGGTCAAGCCGTAGTCAGCCTGCCTGTGATCCGGTCGTCGCTCGCGGCCCTGGGGATGTTTATAGTCGAACAGCTCAACCACCGACTCACCAAAGCGCATGTGCACGATCCGGGCCCGGGCACCCTCAAGGCCCGTTATTTGGGCCAGCGGTAGATCGACCTCGCGATCCATGGTTATTTCCATCCCAATGACATCGCGATAAAATTCAATGGCTTTTTCCATGTCTTTGACGCTGATACCAACATGATCCATTCTTGTGAACATGGTCGTTCCTTTCTATATCGGACACGGACAAACACGGATTTCACAGATCAAATACAGAGCTTAAGAACTATAGGATGACCACCGAATATCGCTGACTCGGATTCTTCCGACTTTTAAGCAATCAAAAATCTATGAGAATCTGTGTCCGAATTTTTAAATTCAGATATCGTTAATTGGTTGATTGGTTAATCTTTTCCAACCCTGCGCAGTCGCTGTTTGATCAACTCGAGATCGGGCAGCATAACCGTTTCGAGTGCCCGTGACACCGGCGGCGGAACATCGGCAGCCGCAATTTTTTCCACCGGCGCATCGAGAAAGTCATAAAATCGCTCCTGGATCTCATCGCTGATACGACCGGCCAGGCCCAGGCTGCGCGGCACCTGCTCCAGAATCAGCA
>JASFSK010000327.1:0-5870 GCA_050114455.1 Desulfobacterales bacterium
TTGTTTATTACGAATTGCAGGAGTACGGCCTGTCTGCACAATATTTTCTCAGGGCCTTGGATATCAAACCGGATTTTGTAAGAGCTCTGTATGGTCTGGCAAAGACATATATTGCATTGAATAGAGCGCCGGAGGCCATTGAATTGCTGGAAAAGGCAATTGGCATATCTCCCGATTCGGCGGTCTTACAATTTGAGTTGGCCAAAGCATATGCCCTGACTCAAGAGTATGGCAAGGCGATAAGTGCATATCATCAAGTTGTGCAACTCAATCCGACCAGCACACTGGCAGACAAAGCCCTGATTGAGATACAAAAATTAAAAAATATGCAATAGGGTGTCTGTCACCAAATCCAGAAAACTGCCTTGTAAGTCCAATACCTGAAATTTACAGGATTCAGCTGGTAAAAATACAAAAGGCAGCCACACCGGAATGGTAGTGGTTGCCTTTTGCAATTTATCGAAATAATTTTCTTCTAATCGTCAAAAGTAAAGATTGGATTGTTATTGTTCATCTCCATGTTAGATATTCATTTTTTTCTGTTCGAGTTGCACAATCCTCGGGGTAATGAATATCAGCAACTCATTTTTAGAATCCGACTTGCTTTGACTTTTGAACAGCCAACCCAGCACCCCAAGTTGTCTCAAGCCCGGGATTCCTCGTTCTCCATATTGGATGGTCGACTTTACAATACCGCCGATGACAATGGTGTCTCCGTTATCGACTAAGAGCTCTGTCTCGGCTTCATTGGTGGAAAGTGCCGGTTGATCAGCAGTCGGATCGACCACGTCATTTTTGGTGACAAAAATTTTCATCACGATGCGGTCATCCGGGGTAATATTCGGCGTCACTTCAAGCAATAAATCAACATTTTTAAATCGCACCGTTGCATTGCCAGAAGAATCCCTTTCCAAGTAGGGAACTTCGAGTCCCTGTTTTATTTTTGCCTGTTTATTGTCCAGGGTCACGACTTTGGGTGCCGAAATGATATTTGTTTTCCCCTCACTTTCGCTGGCTACCAGCTGGGCATCAATAATCTCAAAGGGAGTCCCGGTCAGTTTTTGGAATGTTCCACCAACCACAGCGGATGGAATGGTGGCCGGCAAATTACTGGCCAGACCGGTTAGAGTAAGGGTTGCATCACCGATGTTAAATGGACCGGCGCTGACGGTTCCCCAGTCAAAGCCGAGGTCTCTGGTGAAGGCGGAATTCGCCTCAACGATTCTGGCCTCGATGATTACCTGGGGAGTCACCTTGTCTATGATCTGCACGATCTCCCTTGCCTGCTGGATCTTGCTGGCCGTGTCGGTGATAATAATTTGATTGTTGCGAACGTCCACACTGGCCTTGCCCCGAGTTGCCGAAAGAATCGGCTCAATATGCGGCAAAATCTCCGATTTAGCGTCAGAGTAGTTGATGGGAATATATGCGGTGACCATCGGTTCCAGTGCTTTTTTCTGGTTTAGGGCTGCCTGATCGGCCTTGAATTTTGCCTGTCTGAGCTTTTCTTCCTGAGCCAGGGTGTTGAGGGTGGCAATACGAATAATATCACCCTCCATGGTCATACCGAGTTGGTTCATTTTGAGCACCAGATCGAGTACCTGGTCCCAGGGTACGGGTTTATCCAGAGTCAGGGTTACTTTTCCTGTAACATTTTTATCGATCGCGAAATTTTTACCGCTGATTTCCCTAATGATTCGAAAAACGTTTTTTATGTCAGTATCATAAAAATCAAGGGCAATTTTTTCTCCGTTGTACTGCGGGGCCTGAGCAAAACTACCCAAAGTATCCCGCGACGTCTTTGTATATTGTACCGGCTTAACCTGTCCGGAATCAAATGTGCGCTCACGAATCCCTTTAGATGAAGCTATCAAATTTTCAGGCTTTGCCCCAGATGCGGTGGAATACCCTGATCCAGGCGCCGTCGTGACTTTTTTCCATGCCGGAATTTTACCGTCTTCATAGGGCTTGGGCGGTATGGAAGAGGCGGAGAAGTCTACCGTAATGATGGTGTTCGCCTGTCTGACATGATAGGGTACTGCTTCACGTAAGTCAAATACAATGACTGTGTCATTGGACTGAGACGGTTGTGTCGGGGTAATGCGATCTACCGCACTTTGAAAACGCGTCGTGATCAAAGCGCGATTGCGGTATTCGGGTAATTTGGTATCAAAGAGTTCTAGTTGCAGCCTTTTCTCTGAGATCTTGGTTAACTCATAGTCAACCGGACGGGTCGTACCGATAATTACGGCGGATTTCCCGGCTTCTTCGCTGGAAAAATCAATACGATTCAACCAAGCAAGCCCTTTGGCTTTCGCTCTAGCTGTCGGCTGGGGGTCTGTAACCTTTTTATTTTTTTCTTGCTCTGGTTTTTCGGGCGTCAGATTTTGGGCCACAACTGGATTGGCTTCATCCTTGTCCTGCGATTCCGGAAGGTTTCCAACATAAATCAACAGACCATCTTCTGCCGGAGAAGCAGAGAAGTCAGATACATGTTCATTGGTGGTTTCTAAAACCATCCTGATTTTTTCCGGGTGCCCGTAATAGCGAATTCCGCTGATCCAATCAGAGTTCACCGCGATTTGCTGCTCTTTTTTATACGGACTCTGGAGACCATACAAATCATAGACGATTCGGGACGGGTGACCGGGGATGGTAAAATATTTATAGTTTTGGATCGTTCCATCGGCGTTAACATCAATAACAATATTTTTTTTCAGTGCTGTTGCTGTAACTGAATTCAGTCGTGTCGCAGGTGGCGCCGGAGCTTTTTCCGGTTCAGGTTCCGGAATGATCTTGACGTTTTCTTCCTCAACCTCGGGTGTTGCCATTTCAGCGACTGGACTATCGGATTCAGCGATATAGATATGAATTTTTGTGTCATCCGGTTCGATGTTGTAGGAAAAGTCTCGCTTTAGAGCGATAAATAATTGAGAAGTAATTCCGTCTTCTTCGACCTGCGTCGCTCTTATGGAGCTGAGGTTATCATTTTCCGGTGGATAATAAACAGTTTTGATATTATCAAGACCCGTTTCAGGAAAATGAATAAGAAGACCTAATGGAAATTCTTGTCTGGTCGCCGTGTATGTCAGCGAATCGTTTCCTTTAACTGTAACTATAGTGGATTGGATCTCTTGACTGGTAATAATGTCAGTGATCAGTTTGATCTCCTCGTTGGACTTAACATTGCCCGCTTTTTGGGAGACACACGCCGCGATACTTAACAAAAGGATACTCAACTGAATGGGTTTAAATAATTTCTTGATGGAATCAATCATCTTAAAACTCTCCAGGGGGTTTGGGAAGCTTGATCTCTCGGTGACGAAATTTGGTTTTACCGAAAACATCCTCGAATTCTTCTTCAACAACAACCTTTTCTTTCTTAATATTGACTACCTTTCCGGAATTCATCCCGATATAGGTGCCTTTTTTGATAACATATCCCTTTCCTGAGGATTCTTCGACAAGAGCTCGGTTGCCGCTGGATGCCAGGATAATTCCCACCAGTTTTAGCTGGCTCAAATCAATTCGTTCCAAAGGAGTTCTTGGAATACGCTTCTTTTTTTTGTGTTTGCTTTTCTTGACTGACTCAGGTTTTTCTCTGAACAGAGGCGCAAATGGGTCAATCTTTCCGATAGCATCATAAGATTTGGGAATGCTCGCCAATTTTAAGTCAACGGAAACGTTTGATGTCGCGGCAATTAATTTAACGCTGGGCTCGACATTGTTGGCAATGGCCGACTGACTTACTTTCGAAAAATCGGACCTGGGTCTGATCGTCTGCTTTTTCGATACCGGCCTTATCTTGGCCGAATCTCCGGCCGGTATGACTTCGATCTTTTTTGAAACCAGTTTTTGCCTTTCGGTTTTAGAGTTGGGGGCTGCCTGATTTTTTGTAATCACCTTCGGTTTGTCGGCGTTTACTATGGCTGTCTTCTCATTGACCCGGGCTGTTTCAGTTTTCTTGACAATTGAAACTGGTTTATTTCTATTAGCTTTGGCGGTTTGTTGTTGGGGCGCAACGACTTTTTTACGAACCACTCTCGGTTTTATCGATAGCCCGTCCTTGTTTGACGCAAGAACCGTCCCATTCGTGTTAACTTTGACACCCTGCTCTTTTTGGGCAACGATTTTTTTGCGAACCACCTTGGGCTGCAACGTCGCATCGACGATGCGGCTACTTCCCGACAGAATTAGAACGATACAAATTATGCTAGTCAAATATCGCATGATCACAAGATCTTTCCCCATCATTTGTTGGTTGGCCCTGTTTAGGGAATTATTTATTTTTTCCTCTTTTTCTTTCTGGATTTATTCTTCGATTTCTTTTCGGGAGGCGCTTCAACAAACTTATAGGTAACTGCCGTGCATTTCGTGTTGAGTTCCTGCGTGTCTTTACCTTTTGCATGTCCAATCTGAATATCTCGTATATTCACGATTCGCGATAACCTTGCGACCTGGTCAAAAAATATGGCCAGATTATGATAGTCCGCTTTTATGTTCATCGCAACGGGTATCTCTGCATAAAATTCTTTTCGCTTTTCGGACTTGGGCTCGAAGAGTAAAAAGTCCAGCCCTACCTGTTGACCAGAGTCTGAAATACTTGTCAGCAGAGAGGGAATCTCTTCTTTTTCCGGCAATTTTTGCATGGCCAGTTTGAACTGCGCTTCCGCCTCTTTCATTTTAGTTTGGAATTTCTTCAGGTCAGCGGCATTCCGTTTGGCTGTTGTTAGTTTTTTTTCTAATTCTTTCAGATCCGCCGCCAATGAATTGATTTTTTCAAGTTTCGGCCAGAAAAGAAAGTAGATGAAAACACCGGCAAGAAGCATGAAGAATGCCGTCGATATCAATATCCTTTGTATTCTGGATAATTTTTCAACCTTTTCAAAGAAAGGTTCAATAGATTTTGCAAGACCTTTATTATCCATTATTTCTCTGCCTTGGCTTTCTGAAGTTTATTTTTATTCGATTTCGGGTGAACTAACGGTTTTTTTGAGCAATATATGGTAAACGTTTTCAGATCAGCGGACTTGCTCTTTTTTCTTTTAAGAGTTTTTAGATCAACATCATTAAAAAGTCCGCAATCTTCAAGCCGAACCATAAAATCGGCCACGGTTTTATTGTCCAGTGCAACGCCATTGATTTTGACTTTATCTCCCTTGGATTCCAGTCGGGTAAACCACATGCGCTTGGCGACAACGACCTGAGTCATGGTGTCCAACAACCGGGTGGGTTCAAAACGGTTGGTTTCAAGCGTCTCCATGACCGCCAGCTTTTTCTTCAGATTATTCAGCTTTTTCTTAATCTGAGCAATCTCGTCATTGATTTTGTTGTATTTTGCCAGCTCTGTTTTAGTGTCCGTTATACTGGCATTAAGCCTGTCAACTTTCTTGCCCAAACTGAAATTATAGTAAAAAAAGATGATCAGCAGGAATACCAGAGAAAGCATAAAAATAGAGACTTGGCGCCGTATGTTTTCTTTTTTGCGGGCTGCTCGAAATGGCAGTAAGTTTATTCGTATCATTATTTATCGTCTACTTTTCTTAATGCTAACCCCATACTGATAGCAGCCTGGGGAGCAATTTGTTTGATAAATGCCTCATCGAAATGTTTTTTATCAACATCAAAGTTTTTAAACGGATTAATAGATTCAACCTCAGCTGAGGTTTCAGTGGCCAAGAGCTCCTTAAATTCTGAAATATTGGCTCCCCCACCGCTGAGAATGATACGTTTAATCTGATCTTCAGGGTAAGTGGAATAAAAAAAGTCAAGGGCTCGTCTTATTTCAGTGCACCAGTCCGAAACAACCGAAGAGACTATCCCCTTCAGATCCTCCGGTGTAAGGCGTTCTGGATTATCGCCGTATTTGA
>JASFSK010000328.1:0-5859 GCA_050114455.1 Desulfobacterales bacterium
TTAGAATAATTCCGTATACCGTCGCAAGCCCCAAGCCGGTGCCGCGGCCCATTTCTTTGGTTGTAAAAAAAGGCTCAAATATGCGTTTTTGGATTTTTTCATCCATGCCCGCACCAGTATCCCTAACAGAAAATTTTACATATTTTCCGGGTTTAACCTGATATGGCTTTACATAATCCGAGTCAAGGTCAATGTTGTCTGTTGTGATTGAAAGAACGCCACCGCCGGGCATTGCCTGCCATGCATTGACAAACAGATTCATTAGAACCTGGCCGATCTGCCCCTGGTCCACGGCAACCGTTCGGATATTTTTTTGATACTTTTTTGTAATATGGATTTCTTTTTTCGTCCGTCCGAACATTTGCGAGTTTGATTCTATCAGTTCGTTCAAATCGGTCGATTTGATTTCATATTTCCCACCGCGTGCAAATCCTAAAATTTGGTTGGTGAGATCCGCGGCACTTTTAACGCATTCCTCAATTTCTTTGAGATGCTCGGTATGAGGATGGGCCGGATCGATATCGAACATCACCAAAGACGTCAGACCCTGGATTCCCATGAGCAGATTATTGAAATCGTGCGCAATACCGCCGGCCATGGTACCAACAGCCTCCATTTTTTGAGCATGCTGAAGTTGGGCCTCAAGCCGCTGGCGTTCTTTTTCCACCAGCCAGCGTTCAGTAATATCTTTTATCGTTCCCATACCGGCGATATCTCCGCGAAAGTCGACAAACCCCACACTTAGATTGACAAAAATGCGGGTGACGCCATCCTTATGCAACATGCGAAATTCGTATTCCTTGCGAACATTTTCACCGGCCTGTCCTCGTTGATATCGATCAACAACCGTATCCACATCTTCAGGGGCAATCAGGTGTTGGATATCCATATTGGCCAATTCAGCTACCTGGTAGCCCACCATCTTTGCGAAAGCCTCATTGACAAATTTTATTTTTTGATCCTGAATGAGGAAAACCCCGTCTTGTATGTTTTCAATCAGGGTTCGATATTTCTCTTCGGACTCGCTCAATGCCTCCTCCGCTTTTCGGCGCTCGGCTATTTCACTGCGCAACTCCTCATTGGCCCGGGCAAGTTCGGCCGTTCGTTGTTCCACCCGTAACTCCAACTCGGAATGGGCAGCATGCAGTGACTTCTCTGCCTCTTCTCGTGCCAGACGCTCTTGGTGTCTTCGTACAACATCTGGAAGCACCACAGGCAGAAGGTTCAGGTAACCCTGGCCGGGATCTTTGATAATGTAATCATAAACGCCTGCTTTCAGTGCCTCTACGGCGAGTTGTTGCGAGCCCGCCCCCGTCAAAATCACTAAGGGCAGCGGCGTCCCGCCATCAATCAGCTCCTTGCACAGCTCCAGTCCCGATATACCGGGCAGACCATGGTCCACGACCAACAAATTGAAGGAACGATCTGTTGATTTGACAAATTCAAGGGCCTCTTCAGCCCTGACGCATTCTGTAATTTCACAAGAAAGGCGCGCTTTCTTCAGGGCGCGGCCAAAGGCAAAACGATCATGTGCATTGTCTTCAACCAACAGGATGCGAAGTGTTGAACGCCTTTTATTGGAATTCATAATGTCCTCCCGGGAGCTCGACCAGCTCCCAGAAAAGATTAATGGTCCTGACAGCCCTCGATAGATTTACAAACCCCACCGGCTTAACAATGTAGGCATTGACGCCGAGGTCATAGCTTCTAAGACGGTCCTCTTCAGCTTTGGAAGAAGTAAGCATAATTACGGGCAGGCGGTGGAGATCGTCGTCTTCCCGGATATGTTTTAAGACCTCAAGCCCATCCATCCGGGGCATCTTGATATCGAGTAGCAGAATGCCGGGCTTGGGTGCTGATTCCGCTTGATATTTCCTGCGCTGGTGGAGGAAGTCCAGACACTCTTCGCCGTCTTTGACGACATAAAGGGGGTTGATGATGTGAGATTTTTCCCAGGCCCTCTGGGTGGCAACAATGTCATGCCTTTCATCTTCAGCCATAAGAACGGCGAAGGGTTTTTTGCTCATATGATTCCTCCTTCTGTGTTTTGGGAAGTGTCACAAAAAACGAACTGCCTTTGCCGAATGTCGATTTTATTGATATCGACCCCTTCAATTTAGCGGCTGCTTTTTTGACGATAGCCAGACCGATGCCGGTGCCTTCGTACTCATCCCGCGTGTGAAGTCTCTGGAAGACCCGAAAAATTTGTTCATGATAGCGCTTATCAATCCCGATACCGTTATCCCGCACGCAAAACTCATAAGCTTCATGCCCGATCGGTCGCCATTCGAGTTCTATATGCTTGTCTGAAGATTGGTTGAATTTAGTGGCGTTGATAATAAGATTTTGAAAGATCTGCCGCAGAAATGTCGGCCGGGTTACGATGCTTGGCCATCCGTCTGCCAGTTTGACTTGAACATCAGCGGGCAGATTCAACATATCGATCAGACCGTGCAGAAATTCCCCCATGTGAATGGACTGAATCTGCTCAGCAGCAACGCTGATCCGTGACAGTTCCAACAGATCTTCAACCAATTCCTCGCCCTGGCTGACTGCGTTTACAAGACCGTTTAGGTACAGTTTTTGTTCTCCCTCAAGGGTGGCTTCGAGATCTTCCCGTAAAAAATCGGTATAGTTGTGAATTGCCCGCAGGGGTGTCATGATATCGTGGGATATGGCGTATGCAAACTGGGACAGTTCTTTGTTAGCCTCTTCCAGATCGGATGCTTTTCTGGCCAGGTCATTGTGGGCAATGCGCAATCCTTCTTCGGCCGTCATTCGTATGTCGATTTCTTGTTCAAGTTCCAGGTTTATTTTTCTCAAATCGGTGGTCCGTTCTTTGACCAATTCCTGAAGATGCTGCCGGTGGTTCTGCAGTTCGACTTTTCGCGCGGCGAGTTCATCCAATTTGTTTTCAAGGTCATTTTGATAAGTGATGAGCTGTTCTTTGTTTTTATCCAGGGTGTCTAACATGCGGTTGAAATCCAGACCGAGTCGAACGATTTCATCTTGCTGCCTGCCTGTGGGAGTATAGCGAGCATTGATATTGCCGGATCTCACATGCCTGGCAACATCGGTAATGGCTCTAATCGGATGGACGATTTGGCGTGCCATTACTGCGAAAATCAGCAGAACACAAACAGCGCTCGTGGCCATGGAGATGATAAACGACACATTTAAGCGTTTCCGAAGCATTTCGGCACCTTGAATTTCTGCTTTTGAAATGTCACCTGCCAAGTTTGAAATACGGTTAAAATGACTGGACAGCTTAACGCTAATAGCATCGAAATGGTTGCTGAGTTTTTGGATTTCTTTTTGCAAAATAAAATCATTATTCAGGATCTTGCGGTAAGTAGCGATGTATCCTTTCAGACGTTCGTCCATGAGCGATTTTCGATATAGCCTGTTTTCAAGCGATCCTAAAACTAGATTGAGGGCATCATACTCGGTTTCGCGGTGATTCTTCAGATAGTTTCTCTGAAAATGCGAGAGGTTTAGGAGTGGTTTTAGAATACTGGTTTCATTAATCCTTAGCACATTGGATGTCAGGGATTGATAGTCTGAGTTAAGGAGCGTTTGACCTAATTGTTGTTCAGTCCGGAGTTGAACGATGCGATTGAAGTCTTTTTCGTATTCGGTGATCAACTGCGATATGTTACTCAGGCCTTCGTGGATCCGAGGGCTGATCGATTGGGGCCGCAATGCTGATAGGCTCGTATTGATCAATTCCATAAGCCGGCCGAATCGTTTGTCTGCCTCGGGGTGTTCCTGAGCAAGTAAAGCCTTTTCCCACAGTCGCATTTCAATAAAATTTTCCTTGAGAGAACGGATCTTTCTCTCAAAGGACACTGCTTTCTGACCACGGATAGCACTTTGGGTCTCATGATGCAGAAAATAAGCGAGCTGGGCGTAGCCGACCAAAAACGCAATGATCAAAAGTCCTCCAATTAAATAGAATTTATGATTTACGCTGCGGAGCACGGAGCCTCCTATTTTTCAATCAGTTCTAATTCAACTGGTATTAGCGGGGGCAGTTTCTCTCCCCTGATGAGGCGCACGGCACTCTTGACCGCTAAGTCCCCCATAATTTCTGGCTGCTGAGCGATGGTTGCGGTGAGCTTGCCCTCTCGAACGGCTTGAACTGCTTCTCGGATGGCATCAAAACCGACCAAAATCCGGGAAGAAGGATATTGGGTCAGCTCCAGCGCATCCAGCACGCCAAGTATCATGCTATCATTGTGGGCAAATACGGCATCAAACTGGATATCCATGTCAATAAGCCGCCGCATGGTCATCTGGGCCATGTTTCTGTCAAAATAGGCGGTCCTGCGCGCGATTACTTTCAGACCGGAATGCTTGCCTATTACTTGGTTGAAGCCCATCCCGCGCTCCTGGCTGGCTGAAGTTCCAGGAACACCTTCCATCTCGATTATCCGCCCATTCCCGCCGAGATACCGTACCAGAGCTTCTGCTGCCATCTTGCCCCCCCTCAGGTTGTCAGACTCGATATGGCAGACAATTTTGCCATCCGCACATTTGCGATCGACAGTTATTACGGGAATATTCTTTTCGTTTGCCAGTTCGATGCCTGGTGCAATGGTATCCGAATCGGCCGGATTAACGATAAAAACGGACATTGCCGCATTAACGGCGGCCATGATTGCACTTAATTGGTTGGAATCATCGTTTTGGGCGTCAAAAACAATCAATTCCGTTCCGAAAAGATCGGCGGCCGTTCGGGCACCTTGCTCAAGGGATTTAAAAAAAGGATTTTTAAGATGGGATATGAAGAGCGCAATTTTTTTACCGAAAACATCTTGGGTGATCAAATCCAGCGGGGTGGGTGTGTGTGACTGGATTTCACCTCCGTTTAGCGCCAGCCGGGCCAGCCGCACGCCATATTCGCCCATGAGTTCTGGATGCTGCTCGACTGTGGCATGGATACGGCCGTTTCGCATCTCATTGCGGACTTCTTTTATATTGTCATAAGAGCCGATCAAGGTTTGACCGGTCATATCCATGAGGTCCAGTGCCTGTAATGCCCCTAATGCCATCTTATCATTGGCACATAAAATTGCGTCCACTGGTCCGTGAATCCTCAGCAAATCAACGGTTAGGGAAAGGGCTTCGTCGGTGTGCCAGTTGGCACTCTCGGCGGCAATCACGGTAACCCGACTGTCTTTGGTGACCGCATCAATAAATCCGGCTTTTCTCAGGTCGGCGTTTTCAACGCCGCGAATCCCCTCAATTACGATGACCCGTCCACGTCCCTTCAATTTTTTCTTGATATAGTCGCCGACCATCAGAGCGCCTGCATAATTGTCGGAACCGACAAATGGAAAAGAAAGGCCATGCTGTTTTAGGGCCTCCTTATGAAAGGGGTTGTCGATGTTGATTATGGAGATATTTTCGGCTAAAGCTTTTGCACAGACGGGTACCAGTTTCTTTGAATCGGCCGGGGAAATGACGATGGCCCCAAATCCACGAGAGATCAGATTTTCGACGATTCCAATTTGTCGATCCACATCGGTTTCGCGTTCGGTACCAAAAACCTCAAGCAGGATGTTCTCCCGCTGAGCGAATTTTTTTGCCCCCGCTTCCATTTTCGAAAAAAATGGATTAGAAAGGGCCTTCATGACCAGGGCCACTTTTTCTTGGTTGTCGGCCTGAACGCCTGAGCATGGGGAAAACGCCAGTATAAAGCTGAGAATAACCACCCAGGTTGGCTTGCGTGAAAACCAGTTTCCTGGAGTGAATTTGACCTGATCCATGATGCCCTCTTCAATCATTGTGTTGACTTATTTGGCTGATAGAGACAGGCGACTCGTTTTTGGATTATCAGTGTGTATTTTGAATTAT
>JASFSK010000329.1:0-5843 GCA_050114455.1 Desulfobacterales bacterium
TGGTGTTTTTATCCATCATTGGTGGGTTAAAGCTTTTTGGTATTTTGGGCATCATTTACGGGCCCCTGGTCGTGACGGCTTTTCTAACGCTGAGCGATATCTATGAATCCAGCTATAGAAGGATTGTTGACCCTGCAATAAAATAAAGAAGTGCCAATTTCATCATTAGGTGGCATCCAATCCCATTTCGGGGTATCGAATTTTATGGTTAAAGCTAAAACTAGGAGTTGAAATGATCCAACACGAGGGTATGGGCGAAATCAGCATCGAAAAAGAGATGAAAAAATCATATCTCGACTACGCCATGAGCGTCATTATCGGGCGGGCACTACCGGATATACGCGATGGCCTCAAGCCTGTCCATCGGCGGGTGCTGTTTGCTATGCGGGAGCTAAAAAACGACTATAACAAGCCCTACAAAAAATCGGCTCGTATCGTTGGTGATGTGATTGGTAAATATCATCCCCATGGAGATACAGCCGTCTACGATACGATTGTGCGGTTGGCTCAGGATTTTTCAATGCGTTATCCACTGGTCGACGGGCAAGGCAATTTCGGCTCTATTGACGGTGACCCACCGGCTGCCATGAGGTACACTGAAATCCGCATGCAGCGTCTGGCCCATCAGATGCTCGAAGATTTGGACAAGGAAACAGTTGAATTTGTACCAAATTATGATGAATCGCTTACTGAACCGGCAGTTTTGCCTTCAAAAATCCCATACCTTCTGATAAACGGCTCTGCCGGTATTGCTGTAGGTATGGCTACCAATGTACCACCCCATAATCTTTCTGAGGTTACCCAAGGTGCCATTGCACTTATTGATAACCCCCATATCACCTGTCAAGAGCTTATGCAATTCATCCCCGGCCCTGATTTTCCCACCGGCGGGGTTATTTATGGAACAGAAGGGATCAAAGAAGCCTATCGAAATGGCAGAGGCATTATAAAGGTCCGGGCTCGCGTAATTGTCGAAATGGATAAACGCACCCAGCATGAAACCATCATCATAACGGAACTGCCATACCAGGTCAATAAAGCCAAGTTAGTTGAAAAGATCGCCGAACTCGTCCGCGACAAGCATATCGAAGGTGTTCGCTTCGTGCGGGATGAATCGGACCGCGAAGGCATGCGCATTGCCATCGGCCTCAAAAAAGACCAAATTACCGGGGTGATTATCAATCAACTTTATAAGATGACCCGCATGGAAAACACCTTCGGCATCATATTTTTAGCCATCGTCAACAACCGGCCGGAGATGCTGACTCTAAAGGAAATTCTCGAATATTTTATCCTGCATCGTAAAGATATCGTTATCCGTCGCACCCGCTATGATTTGAAAAAAGCAGAAGCTCGGGCTCACATTCTGGAAGGTTTGAAAATCGCTCTTGATCACCTGGATGATGTTGTGGCCTTAATTCGGCAATCCAAATCCCCACCGGAGGCCAAAGAACGGCTGATTGAACAGTATGAGCTGACGCCAATTCAGGCCCAGGCTATCCTTGATATGCGACTGCAGCGTCTGACGGGTCTTGAACGTGAGAAAATAGTCGAAGAATATAAAAACCTGCTCAAAGATATCGCCCGATTTAAGGAAATTCTCGCCAATGAGCGTCTGGTTCTCAATATTATCAAAGAAGAACTTGTCGAGATTCAAAAGGAATACGGTGATGACCGGTACACTGAAATTGTAGAAAAAACCAAAGAAATTACCATTGAAGATATGATTGTCGAAGAGGATATGGTCGTCACCATTTCCAAGCGAGGATACATCAAACGAAACCCGATAACGCTTTATCGTAATCAGCGCCGTGGGGGCAAGGGGAAAACAGCGATGGGGATAAAGGAGAATGATTTTGTCGAGCATTTATTTGTCGCATCGACCCATCACACCTTCATGTTTTTCACCAGCAAAGGCAAGGTTTACTGGTGTAAGGTTTATGATATCCCCCAGGCGGGGCGTATGAGTCTCGGCAAGGCAATTGTCAATCTGCTTAATTTTGAACCCGGCGAAAACCTGACGGCCGTGCTGGCGGTACCGGAATTCGAGCCTGGATATCACGTGCTGATGGCCACCAAAAATGGGTTGGTTAAAAAGACGGATTTAATGGCATTCAGCCGGCCCAGAGCCGGCGGTATCATCGCATTGAGCCTGATGCCCAACGATGAATTGATATCTGCCAGAATTACCGATGGCACCCTGAATGTATTTTTAGGATCGCTCCTGGGCAAGTCCATACGGTTTCATGAGGCGGATATTCGTCCCTCCGGACGCACGTCCATGGGAGTGCGGGGCATGAAACTAGATGAAGGAGATCGAATCGTGGCTATGGAGGTATTGAGCCACGGCCAGACGCTGTTTGCCGTTACTCAAAACGGGTATGGCAAGCGAACATCCATCGATGAGTACCCTGTGCAGAAACGCGGCGGGAAAGGTGTGATTTCAATCAAAACAACCCCACGCAATGGACTGGTCGTTTCCATTTTACTTGTTGAAGAAGATAACGATCTAATGCTGATGACTAGCAGTGGCAAGATTATCCGTATGCCCATTCATGGTATTTCCGTTATCAGTAGAAACACCCAAGGAGTAAAAGTTATGGGCATGGATGTTGACGAACGGGTGGTAGGAGCTGCACGGCTGGCTGAAAAAGAAGAGTAGGATCTGTTGTCTGGATCTGGCCCAAAATAAGTTTTACCGGATTTCAGGTTGTCGATAGCAATTACTTCTTCCGGATCTGCAAGCGCTGGTTGTATTTCGAGTTATAATATGAATGGATAAGAAAAAACCCCATAAAGGCAAAGGCCATCGACAACGCCTGCGCGAACGGTTTCTAAGCGCTGGTTTGGATGGATTTCAGGATTACGAAGTAATTGAGTTGCTGCTGACACTTGGTACACCACGCAAAGATTGCAAGGATATGGCCAAGGCGGCGCTATCGAGGTTCAAAACCCTGCAAGGGGTCATGGAAGCCCCCACTCACGAGCTCTGTAAAGTTGATGGTATCGGGCCTAAAAACTCATTTGGACTAAAATTAATCAAAGCGGTATCAGACCGATACCTTGAAAAGAAGTTGATCCGTAAAAGTCCGGTTAACAATTCAAAAGAGTTGTTTGATTATCTGTATCACAGCATCCGGGATAAAGCCCGAGAACACTTCAAAATTATTTTTTTAGACTCTAAAAACCGGGTAATCTCGATTGAAACCCATTCAAAGGGAACTTTAACTGCCAGCAGTGTCTATCCGAGGGAGGTGGTGGATTCTGCGCTCAGGCACAAAGCTGCTGCACTTATTTTTGCTCACAATCATCCCTCGGGAGACCCTAAACCTTCACCCGAAGATTTTGCCATAACCAAACAGCTGGTATTTTCAGGCAAGGTGATGGGCATTGTTGTTCATGAGCACATCATCATCGGCGATAACTGCTATTACAGTTTTGCTGATGAAGGCCACATTGCCCGAATGGCACGGGAGTATGAAAATCGGATACAATGAAACTGAAATGGAGCGACCGACTGCCAATGACCCCCAAAAACACTCGCATACCTAACTGCATTGGGTGTCTTGAAACTGTATTCCCCCTGGGGGAAGACGGCTTACGACATACACCGGAAAACTGTCTTGTCTGTTGTCATAAAACTGAATGCTTAAGAATGGCGATTCAAGGCCGAGACGGCCTTAAAGTCAAGGAAGAGCAAATCGATCGCGCCTACCAATCGGGTATGATCGGTTTCCTCGAAAGATGGTCGAAGAAGAAAGCAATCGATCGTAAAAAAAAGTCTTAATTTTGCTACCCATCGTATGGCTGCCGCCTGCTGCTCTGATCCTGAGTGACCTATCTTTCCAAGAAATTTTGGTTTCTTCTAAAATATCGGTATTTATACTAAATCTTGCTTTATATCTTCGTAAATTCATGATATAGTTTTTATATAATCTTGAACTCTTAATTTGGACTGGAGACGGAATTGGCATTCTGGAAATACAGAGAAGAGTTGAGTCAGGCGGATCGAATCAGGCGATCTTATTATGAACTTCTCAGAGATGAACTGGATCAATTTTTACTTCAGTATGCCCTGATTGACTCTTACGAGAATTTTGTCTCCCAGCAATTACCCTTCCCCTTTGTTGAAAAGCGTGAACTAAAACCCCGTGCACGAATACCGGATATGGAATACGGCAGCCAAAATGCATTTCTGGTTGTTTTTGTCGAAGACCATGTGCCGGACGAACATAAAAAATATATTCGGATTTTTGACGACAATAAAATCACGAAAACCAATCTGTTAAGGTTCAAAACCCTGGAGCTTTCGCAAAAATTTGACCGCAGCTGGAAATACTTGGAGTCCGTCCAGTTTAAAAATTTTATCAAACAGCTTCTGCCGGTTGATTACGCGCTTTTAATCCAGAGAGACACGGCCGGTATTTCCAAAAACCGCTACGGCCTGTCCCATTTTCATGTTCGCATTGACTGGCCTATCGCCGATGCGGCCGAAGACATGGCGCAAAGTCTACGATACATATCCAAGGATCTTTATGAAAAAGGCGACAAATATGCCGAGGACATTCAAAAGAAGTTTTTTGAATACTATGGGTTGCCAGTGATGGCGGGCGGCAGAAGAACAGCTGCCATTGTAGCATCCCAGTACATGAAAAGAATCCCCGGCATTACGACGGTATATGCCGGTAGCAGTGAATCGAGATCATTACTGCGCATCTCTGAACGTGGGGTTTCAAAAGCGGTTTTAATGAAATTTAGTAATAAGGATTTGGAGCAAATACTCGAAAGCAAAAACCTTTCATCCCATATATTCAAGAAATACTACATGGTCACCCGGGAAAAAAAGGATTATGTATGTATTTTTCAGGCGACCTATGCCCAAACCTATCACTCCCGGCCGCCGGAAGACGGCAAATTGCGCGATATCAAGCCGGATTTGAACTGGTTGGCTGTCGGTGGGCAGCATATACTGCCCAAACCAGGTGTCTGGAAATATCCGCCGCTGCCAATCAATATCATTTACACTTAAATAAATTGACCGAATCCAGGATCGATACCGTGGGATAGATGCTGGTTTAGGTTTGACAAGTCAGCGGTGGGGCGAGTCCGTCGGTCTCAATTTGTTTATACTTGCCAACTCCGACCAAGACAGAAATCTCACTTAATGTTTAGAGAATAGACCTAGCGACGCCCCATTATTTTTTCGGTTCGGTGCCTTTTCTAAACAACGCATCAACCGCATTTTTAGAACCATCCGAAGCAAGCATACCGGTTTTGGGATTCATGCGTACTTTCACAACATTGTCCGGCAAATCAAAATACGGAGGGGAGCCGGACGCTGATGCGTTTTCCATAAATTGGATCCAAATAGGCAGGGCTGCCTTGGCGCCGGTTTCACGATTGCCTAAAGTGCCGCCCAAGTCCAATCCGACCCACACACCGGTTGCTATAGCAGGTGAAAAACCGATAAAAAGAGCGTCCCGATAATTATTGGTTGTGCCTGTTTTTCCGGCGACCGGACCCTTCAGATTTCGTGCTCTTTTACCGGTTCCCTCCAAAATGACTGCTTCGAGCATATTGGTCATAATGGCAGCGCTTTCCCGGGACAGCACCAATTTTTTTTGAGGTCTCGCGTGCCAGATGATACGGCCCCGATGATCGGTAACTTCCAAAACACCAAAAGGTTCGATCCACTTTCCCCTTCGCGGAAAGCTGGCATAGGCATTGGTAAGATCGATCAAGGTCACTTCCGATGTGCCCAGAGCCAGTGATAAATACGGTTTTAAATCGGTATTAATGCCCATACGATGGGCGAATCGGGCAACGGAATTTGGCCCCAGCAT
>JASFSK010000330.1:0-5840 GCA_050114455.1 Desulfobacterales bacterium
TTGCAAGAAACTGAAGGTTTCAGGTGTCAGTGTTCAGGTTTCAGAATTTAGCAAATAAACTGCCTGACAGCTGAAACCAAGAAAAATAGAATCAAGTCACCGCAAATTGCGGGGTTGCACCCGCTGCGTGATTCTTCTACATATAATATCAATTAAACAAATAGGGAATATGCCATGGATACTCTTTACGATTTCTTTGCAAAACCCACAAATCCGAAACGATATTCAGCCATACGCATCGCACTGGCATCGCCTGAGCAGATTCGAAAATGGTCTCACGGCGAGATTAAAAAGCCTGAAACCATCAATTATCGTACATTCAAGCCGGAGCGTGACGGACTGTTTTGTGCAAAGATTTTTGGACCTACCAAAGACTATGAGTGCAATTGTGGAAAGTATAAACGCATGAAACACAGAGGCGTCATATGTGAGAAATGCGGTGTGGAGGTCATTCAATCAAAGGTGCGAAGAGAGCGTATGGCCCATATCGAACTGGCAACACCTGTGTCGCATATATGGTTTTTAAAAAGTTTGCCCAGCAAGATCGGCAACTTATTGGACCTGACTCTCAAGAACATGGAAAAGGTGCTTTATTTTGATAGCTATATTGTGCTGGATCCCAAAGACACGCCCTTGACCTGGGGCCAGTTGTTGTCCGATGAAAAATATCTGGAAGCCCGGGAAGCCTATGGGGACAAATTTGAAGCCGGCATCGGTGCCGAAGCCGTTAAAGAAATGCTGGCCAGCTTAAATCTGGATGAACTATATGAGGAGCTCCGCACCGGTATCCGAGAAACCGGTTCTGTGGCCAAGCGGCAGAAGCTGGCCAAACGGCTCAAAATTGTCGATGCTTTCAGACGTTCCGGCGTCGATCCTACCTGGATGATCATGGATGTCATTCCGGTTCTGCCACCAGATCTTCGTCCGTTGGTGCCGCTTGAGGGCGGAAGATTTGCTACTTCCGATCTAAATGATCTTTATCGTCGGGTAATAAACCGCAACAATCGGCTAAAACGTTTGATCGAGTTGAAAGCGCCCGATATTATCGTTCGCAATGAAAAACGAATGTTGCAGGAATCGGTTGATGTGCTATTTGACAACGGCCGCCACGGTCGTGTGATCACAGGATCGAACAAACGACCATTGAAATCCCTCAGTGACACGCTCAAGGGAAAGCAGGGCAGGTTCCGCCAGAATCTTTTGGGCAAACGGGTCGATTATTCAGGCCGTACCGTGATCACGGTCGGCCCTGATCTTCGGCTGCACCAATGCGGGCTTCCGAAAAAAATGGCGCTGGAGCTATTCAAACCGTTTGTATATTACCGTCTTGAGCAAAAAGGTTTGGTCTCGACCGTCAAAAGCGCAAAAAAAATGGTTGAAAAGGAAATTCCTGAAGTTTGGGACACCCTGGATGAGGTGGTCAGGGAATATCCGGTCTTGTTAAACCGGGCGCCAACGCTGCACCGCCTGGGTATTCAGGCATTTGAGCCGATTCTGATCGAGGGCAAGGCATTGCAGCTGCATCCCTTGGTGTGTACAGCCTTCAATGCGGATTTTGACGGTGATCAGATGGCAGTGCATATTCCGCTTTCGGTTGAAGCTCAAATTGAAGCCCGGGTTTTAATGCTTTCCAGTAACAATATCCTGTCGCCGGCCAATGGCAGTCCCATTATAGTGCCAAGCCAGGATATCGTATTGGGGATCTATTATCTGACCCGTACAGCTGCTGACGGTAAGGATAATGAAAGAATCTTTGCCAATGTCGAGGAAGTTCGGTCCGCCTATGACAGCCATGCAGTGAGACTTCATACCCGCATTATGCTGCGGATACATGGCAAACGCTACGACACCACCGTCGGCAGGGTTTTTCTTTGGGAAATCATGCCGAAAGTCGACGTCCTGGAGTTGCGTCGAATCACGGTCGATACCGATGAAGAGGCCAACCATATAATGGAACTGCTTGACGGGGGAGAATCCTTCGTAGATCTTGTTCAAAAATATTCACAGGCAGCCGACAAGGTCCATGACGGTAACATCGGCCGACTGGCATTCAACGAATTCAAAGGAATATTTGGTTGTGCGGACACTGATGTGGAAGCAATTTATTCCCTGAATCCCGGCGAACACAGCAAGAAAGTGCTTTATGCCGATGAGAACTACCATTTATTTGAAGTGATGGAGAAAAAACCGGCAATTCCGTTTGATATTGTCAATCATGTCATGGACAAGAAAATGTTGCGTGAACTGGTTGATTACGTTTACCGGAATCTGGGCGCCAAGGCCACCGTTATTTTGTCCGACAGATTAAAGGATCTGGGTTACAAATATTCAACCCAGGGCGGTCTTTCCATTTCAATCGATGCAATGATCACGCCGGAAAGTAAACAGACCATCATTCGCAGCGCCGAAAAGCAGGTTACCGAAATCGGGCGGCAATATACGGAGGGCCTCATCACCCAGGGAGAGAAATACAATAAGGTCGTGGACATATGGGCCAAGGCAACCGACGATGTGGCCAACGAGATGATGGCTGCCATGAAAAAAGCCCCGATAACCGATGAAGAAGATAAACCGGTGCTGGATAAAAATGGAAAACCAATTGTATCAGAAAGCTTTAATCCTATCTACATGATGGCCGATTCCGGTGCCAGAGGCAGCAAAGATCAGATGCGACAGCTGGCCGGGATGCGGGGCCTGATGGCTAAACCTTCCGGTGAGATCATCGAGACACCCATCGTTGCAAATTTCCGTGAGGGGCTATCGGTGCTGCAGTATTTTATCTCAACCCACGGAGCTCGCAAAGGCCTGGCTGATACTGCCCTGAAAACCGCCAATTCAGGCTATCTTACCCGTCGTCTGGCCGATGTCGCCCAGGATTGCGTTGTGCTCGAGGAAGATTGCGGCACCATGACCGGTGTCGAAGTTGAACCGCTGATGGAAGGCGGCGAAATTATTCAGCGTTTGGGGGAGCGGGTTTTAGGACGGGTGGCTATAGAAGATATCATCGACCCGTTTACCGAAGATGTTATCTGCGCCAACGGTGATGAAATCGATGAGCACGTGGTGGAAAAAATCGAGGAGGCCGGATTGACGACCCTGAAAATCCGGTCGGTTCTTACGTGTAGAGCTAGAAATGGTGTGTGTGCCAAATGCTACGGTCGGGATCTTTCCCATGGGCGACAGGTGGAAACAGGTCAGGCGGTTGGAATATTGGCGGCGCAGTCTATTGGCGAACCCGGAACCCAGCTGACCATGAGAACATTTCACATTGGTGGTACAGCCAGTCGCCGAGTGGAGCAGGCAGATATTCGGGCAAGGATGGACGGTACCGTCAAATTTGTCGACCTCAGTGTCGCTAAAAACTCCGAAGGGCGCTATGTGGTTATGAACCGTCGCGGTGGCAAATTTACAATCTTGAGCGACAGTGGACGTGAACTGGAAAGTTTTCCGGTCATTTATGGGGCGCATCTCCAGGTGGCGGACGGCCAAAAAGTGAAAGCCGGTGAACTTCTGGCCACGTGGGATCCGTTTACAACACCAATTCTTTCGGAAGTCGACGGAAGTGTTAAATTCGGCGACATTGTGATTGGAAGGACCATGCAGGAAAAAGTAGACCCCGTCACCGGCAAATCCAGCCAGACGATTATTGAATCCAAGGACGCTGACGAGCGTCCGCGAATTTCCATAAAAGATGCGGATGGCAAGACGGCAAAGCTTCCGGGATCTTCCGCTGTTGCCCGATATATCCTTCCGATCAATGCGATCATGCTGGTGGAAGAAGGGGACCCTGTCAAGGCCGGTGATGTCGTGGCCAAACTTCCCAGGGCCACCACCAAGACCAAGGATATCACCGGTGGTCTGCCAAGGGTGGCAGAATTGTTCGAGGTGCGAAAACCAAAGGAAATCGCAGTACTCAGTCAAATCGACGGATATGTGTCCATCGCAAAAAGCACTAAAAAAGGTAAACAGAAGGTAACGGTAACACCGGTAGATGTCGGCGAAAAGAAAGAATATCTGATTGCCCGTGGTAAGCACATTAACGTTTATGAGGGTGACTATGTTAGAGCCGGTGAAGCACTTATCGGCGGCTCAGCCATACCCCAGGACATTTTGAGTATCAAAGGGGAAGTGGCCCTGGCACGGTACCTCGTTGATGAGGTCCAAGAAGTTTACAGGCTGCAGGGCGTGCGCATCAATGACAAACACATCGAGGTGATTGTTCGTCAAATGATGCGCCGGGTAAAGGTCTTGAAAGTAGGCGATACCGACTTTATTCAGGAAGAACAGGTAGACAAGATTAGATTCGAAGAGGCCAATCGCGCCGTGATTGAAAAAGGAGGTCAGCCGGCTGTGGCCGAATCTCTCATACTTGGGATTACGAAGGCATCCCTGAGCACAGATAGCTTTATTTCAGCTGCCTCTTTCCAAGAAACCACCAAAGTTCTTACCGATGCGAGCATTTCAGGATCTGTTGATGGACTCCGGGGACTAAAGGAAAACGTGATTATGGGAAGGCTCATTCCGGCCGGAACAGGCCTGCGACTATATGGCGATGTGGGCGTCGAAGTTGCCTAACGGCAGATGACAGGTGTCGGCAAACAAGGCTTTATATTGCTCCAAGAAATAAAAAAATGCAGCTGGTTTGCAATAAAATGCTTGACTTTGGACCGTTTCATGTATACATATCGACATTTTTCTACAATGTTCGCCTAAAAACAGACTTACACTTGGATCGAGGGGATTATGCCCACAATAAATCAACTAGTTAGAAAAGGCCGTAAGCAGATTAAAAAGAAAACCAACACGCCGGCGCTGAAGGGAGCACCTCAAAAAAGAGGGGTCTGCACCCGGGTTTACACATCCACGCCCAAAAAACCGAATTCGGCATTGCGTAAAGTTGCCCGTGTCCGGCTTACAACAGGGGTGGAAGTAACCGCTTATATTCCCGGCATCGGCCATAATCTCCAGGAGCATTCGGTGGTGCTGGTAAGGGGTGGCCGCGTTAAAGATCTTCCCGGGGTAAGATATCATATCGTTCGGGGTACACTGGATACTTTGGGGGTTGAAGACCGTAAGCAGGGCAGGTCAAAATACGGTGCCAAAAGACCCAAATGATCATTCTTACTGTAAGCAGTCATGCGTAATTTTCCGATTTAGGAGCCGATTCAAAAATGCCAAGAAGAAGAGAAGTACCAGAGCGACCGGTTATGGCCGATCCCAAATATGACAGCAAACTGGTTACCAAATTCATAAATGCCGTTATGCGGGACGGTAAAAAGAGCACGGCCGAGTCGCTTCTCTACGATGCATTTGACATCATGGAGGAAAAGACAAAGGGATCTCCGCTCAAACTCTTTGAGCAGGCAGTGGATAATGTTCGCCCGTTGATCGAAGTAAAATCCAGAAGGGTCGGCGGTTCAACCTATCAAGTTCCCACTGAAATTAGACCATCGCGCAGGACAGCGTTGGGAATAAGATGGATAATCGGATTTGCCCGCAAACGGCCGGAAAAAGGTATGGCCAGAAAGCTTGCTGCGGAACTCATGGATGCTGCCAACAACCGCGGCGCTTCTGCAAAAAAGAGAGAAGACACCCATAAAATGGCGGAAGCCAATAAAGCATTTGCCCATTTCCGCTGGTAATATTTAAATCAACAAAATTGTGACTCATATCATAGGGCATTTTTTCGACTTGGATGCCTTATGCATTCTTTAAAGGGGAGGATGGAAACATGTCGAAGGCAAAGTTTGAGCGGACCAAGCCGCATGTCAACGTGGGAACGATCGGCCATATTGATCACGGCAAGACGACGTTAACAGCGGCGATCACCAAGCATTTAG
>JASFSK010000331.1:0-5826 GCA_050114455.1 Desulfobacterales bacterium
ACTTCATTAGCACTACGAGATACTTCAACAAGCTAAGGAAGAGCTCAAGAAAGGAGCAGATTAAGTCATGAGAAACGAGGTTACAGACAAGAATGTAGTAAATACCTCACGACCAGATTCAAAAAGAAAGTTGAGCTTTACAATTCAGATTTTTTTAATTTTGCTGGTACTGCTGCTTTTTTGGGTGATCGGCAAGGGAATAATTAATATCGCCAAAATTGCTTCCTCAACATTGTGATAACGGGGTAAAGTGTCGGCTATTAAAAAAAATCATTACCTCGGTCCAAAATACTAACCTAGTTTCCTTGTACCAATTGAGGCGACAACAGGAGGAGAAGCTATGAAGATGTTCCTGGAAAAAATTCATTCTGAGGGGCTTTCGCATCTGTCCTACATTATCGGGCACGGCGGCCGGGCGGCCGTCATTGATCCGCGCCGGGACAGCGATGTATACCCCGAAATCGCAGCCCGCAACGGCGCTGCCATCAGCCATATTTTTGAAACCCATCGCAATGAGGACTACGTCATCGGGTCGACCGAACTGGCCGTTAAAACCGGGGCGGAGATTTATCACGGCAAGGCCTTTGATTTTGACTATGGCAATCCGGTATCGACAGGGGATGCATTTGAATTTGGTGATCTGACGCTCGAAGTGATCGAAACCCCCGGTCATACCTACGAAAGTATCTCCATATCTATTGCCGATCGCAGCTTCGGAGAAACCCCCATAGCGGTTTTCAGCGGTGATGCGCTCTTTAGCGGCGACGTCGGTCGGACCGATTTTTTCCCGGACAAGGCCGAGGAAGTCGCCGGGCTTCTATACGAAAGTATTTTTAATAAAATTTTGCCATTGGGGGATCATGTCATCCTTCTTCCGGCCCACGGCGCCGGATCTGTTTGCGGCAGCGGCATGGCAGATCGGGAGTTTACCACCCTGGGGTATGAACGGTTGAACAATCCGATTCTCCAAGACACCGATCGGGAAAAATTTATTGCACACAAGGTCAATGAACACCATTACAAACCGCCTTATTTCAAACAGATGGAAAAACTCAACAAGGAGGGTTCCGCCAAGGTACCAGCAGCGGTGACGCTACCGATTCCATGCGACACCGACCATTTTGAAAAAGCCATGCAAACCGGCATGATTGCCCTTGATATCCGGAGTGCCGAAGCATTTGCCGGCGCCTTTATACCGGGCAGCCTGGCCATCCCGGTCGATATGGTTCCGGCCTATGCCGGGTGGTTTCTGCCTCATGACAGACCCGTCGGAATCATTTCCGATCATTTCGAGGATGTCCAAAAAGCCGTGAGGTATTTAATACGTCTTGGCTACGACAAAATTGAAGGATTTCTGGAAAACGGATTGACCGCCTGGGAAGTGAGCGGTCGCGATTATGGCCGCATACCGGCCATTCATGCCGCTGAACTGGTCAGGCGCATAAAGAACGCACAGGATTTTACTTTGCTGGATGTGCGCAAAAAAGAAGAGGTCGAAGCGGGCCGACTGCCCAATTCTCTTCACATCTTTCTCGGTGAACTGCCGCAAAAGCTGGATCAGATACCCAGGGACCTGCCGGTGACCACCTTTTGCGGCAGCGGGCAGCGGGCGATTATCGCCGCCAGTATTTTGAAGCAGCATGGATTTGACCGGGTTGAAGACAGCCTGGGTTCGATGGCGGCCTGCGAGGTCAGCGGGTGTCCGATTGTTACCTAAATAAGGAGGGTGGATCATGAAACGACGGTATCTTTTCAAAACTCTCACCCGGCTGCGCAGCCGGGTGACGGTACTTTGGCTGGCCATCATGTTGTTGATGATGATCGTCGGCATGACCGTCACCCACGCGGCTGCGGCTGGCGGGGATGCGGAAACACCTGGCGTAAGATCGACGGTCGAGACCGGTATTTGGGATATGAAACGCTGGTCACCTTATTGGGTCGGAATTGGAATTGGAATCCTGAGTTGGATTGCATTTGTCCTGTCGGACAAACCCATCGGTGTGTCGACAGCTTATGCCCAAACCAGTGGTATGATCGAAAAAGCCTTGCAGGGCCGGCAGGTCGAAGCAAAAGCCTATTACCGCGAATACGTCCCGCAAATCAGCTGGACCTGGATGTTGGTCGTGGGACTGGTTATCGGTGCCTTTGTGTCGGCGGTGACATCCGGTGATTTTCGTCTGGAATGGGTTCCCCCTCTCTGGGAGGGCAAATTTGGCTACTCGCCGATTGTTCGATGGGCGGCGGCCTTTTCAGGGGGTGTGGTGTTAGGGATCGGCGCGCGCTGGGCGGATGGTTGTACCAGCGGTCATGGTATCAGCGGCACCCTTCAGCTCATTGTCAGCAGCTGGATAGCGGTGATTTGTTTTTTTATCGGTGGTGTCGTCATCGCCCATATAATTTATTAAAAGTTATCGAGGTGCGTTATGCTGGAGAAAGTATATTCTAACCGGCCCCTCCAACTGCTGTTGGGGCTGGCGATCGGGTTTTGTTTTGGCTTTTTGTTGCAAAAGGGCGGGGTGACCCGCTACGATGTCATTATGGGCCAGCTGCTTCTGCAGGACTGGACGGTTGTGAAAGTGATTCTGACCGCTATTCTGACGGGTATGATAGGGATTTATTTGCTGCGCATTCCCGGGCTGGCAAAATTGCACACCTGGTCCGGGTCTTTCGGGTCGACGGTAATCGGCGGGCTTATTTTCGGCGTCGGTTTTGCGATTTTGGGCTATTGCCCGGGAACACTGGCCGGCGCGGTGGGACAAGGGTCGTTGGATGCCTTGACCGGTGGCGTGCCGGGGATGGTTATAGGAGCCGGAATTTACGCCGCCATTTATCCCAAACTTGTCGGCCGCGTTCTCAAGTTGGGGGAATTCGACAAGGAGACGATTTCGCAGGTTTTCGCTGTGAAGCCCTGGCCGGTGATTGCTGTGGTCACCCTGGTGATTTTGGTGATTTTCGCCATTCTGGAGGCGGCTCACGTTCAGATTTGATAATCAAAAAGGTCAGATAAAGCAGAGGCTAAATAAAGAGCATACGTCATGAAGCAGATAGAACTCGATGAGCTTGTGGAGCAGCTTTTCGGTGCGAGAACCGGAGCGTCGGGCTGGAGACGAGGTATTGAGGAAAAAGCGCCGGAGCTTGTGGCGAAAGTGGCGGCGTTGCTGCCCCTTCTGGAGCAGGTGACCTCGAAAACCGAGTGTTCGACCAGGCAGTGGCCAGGGATCTGGATTGCGGTGGAACGGGAAACCGTCGCCGAGGTTGAGAGGCGATATTCGGAGGACGATCCGGACGAGCTGAATGACTACCTCGCGATGGAGTATCCGCATGCCACGAAGTGGCTCCGTGCAGGGTGCTACATCGACAACGACGAGTTCGGCATTTTTTTATACCCCGATTCTATTCAGTTCGCGGTAAGGCCTGACACGGACGTCATTCTTCTTCCATTTCCCGCTGCGAAGCACCGAGTAGAATTGCAAGCGTTCATCGATTGGTTGATTCCGGAAATCGAGCAGCGGCTCCATGCGTTCTTTAGGGATCCGGATGGCTTTCGGTCGGAGCTCGAACGTACCCTTCCTGAACGGGAGCGTCTTGGGCGCGTTCAACGTTGTGTTTATTGGGAGTATGCCTCGAACACGAAAAGACTGATTAAAGACGAGCTCACTAAGGCGGAAATCGATACGTTCATCGCTATTGCATCGGAACTCCGGGAGGCTCCTGCGCTCCGCAACATGACGCTTCGCGACTTTCTCAATGCTTGCGCGGTTGCGTATGAAGGGGCGGGATACGACCTCAAAACGCTTGATGTCGTAGCACAATATCGGCGCATGGCTGACGGTCGAGATGAGGGACTCCTCAGCATTGATCTCGATTCCCCAAGTGCCTTGCGACATTGGTTTGAGAGCCGTCCCCAGGGTGGCCATCCATGGGAGATCGTGCGCGGTGGCAACACCACACATATTTCGCTTTATCTTGTACCGACTGAAGACGAGCGGTTTCGACTTCAATTGGCGGGTACGGCTACGACGCGCGGGGCCGAAGTGGCAAAAATGGTCTTGGCCCTACATCATGCGAAAGTGTCGTTTGAACTTGCTGATGTCGACTTTCACGTCCTCCGCGCCAAAGGAAGCGACTGGATCGGGATCGTTCCCTCAGCCTGCGGGGTTGGGGGAACGGGTGCCGCTGATCTTTTTCCAGAGAACTGGGGTGTTCACGATACGACGGACCACAGCTTGCTTGATGAATACCCGGAGCTCAGGACGCACACCGAATGGCTTCCCTTGGAGCATCTGAAGCGGCGTGCGAACTTTCAGCAACCTCGGGCATCGTCAGATATTTAACGACCAGTCTTCAGAGGGATATCGAGAAAAATTTTAAAACTAAATTTCTTTAGAGGAGGATGCCGATGGACGATCAGGAAAAATACCGTGCAAAGATTGAAGCTCGAATGAAATATTTCAACGCGAGCATCGAAGAAATTACAACCAAGACCAAGCTGAGAAAAGTGATACAACCGGATATTAAAATCGAGCATCTTATGAAGAAAAACGAACACGCCCAGGCCAGGTTGAAAGATATGGAAAAGTCAGATGAGAACAGTTGGCAGAAATTTCAAGAAGAACTGGATCAACTGGTCGCAGACATAGACACTGACCTGCGCAAGGCCATGGCCTATTTTGGCTGATCCTGGAATTTGGCAATCCGGTTGTCCGGAAATATCAGGAGTAGTAATATGCATGCTTCATTCTGGGCGCCAGTATAGCTGTTGCGGCCGTGACCACCACCGGTCGGTCTTTTGGTTATTCGGCGGTATGATCCCCGGGGACGTCAAACCAGCCCTAGAGCTGTTTCAAGGCCGAAACATCGAAAGACAACTTTTTTTTCTCGGCCTCGACGCTGTCTTTTAAATTGGTAAATATCCGGCGAACATCTTCGAGGGGGGTTGCGTCGGCCACCCGCTGGTAAAATTCACTGAGTGCCGAGTCAAAATCGAAAATGATCATGACTACATCGTCCAATCTCATTTCGGGACCCAGGCGGGTGGTGGGGTCGGTGTTCAATTCCGGTGGATCGGGCGAAAACTGAAACCAGGCATCCAGAACTTCAGGTGAGGCTTCTTGCTTCAAAGATCGGATCTGGCATTCCAAATATTCGACATGGCGACGGATGGCAGTCAGAAAAATTTCCATCCGCTGTAAGTCGTTGTGGTCATTCAATTCATCGTAAATTCGATGCATCTGCCTGTAAAAATCCCTCGATAAGTTGAGGATATCACGTGTTTGAATCCAGGGCATTGTAAAAGTCTCCTTTATCAAGAACGGTGCTGCGGTTTGCAAGAAATCTTTTTGGGTTTCGCCGTTCGGCATAAGGGCGAAGTACATTAACAAAAAAACAAAACATCAGCACTTAATCCGCCGATTTAAATGGGGTGTTTAATGTATTTTGGGCAAAATCAGAAGGTAAATATTTTGTTTCGGTTAAATGAAACCCAACCCGCAACTCGTCACCCATGCTTAATGCTTACTTGCGCCTTCGGGCCTTCTGAATGATTCTCAAGGTCTGGCCGAAGACAAACGGCACCAGGCTCATCCCGAGCACCACCAGCCAACCCTGTCGAGTCGGATTCTCGGTCTTGAGCAGATCGGATATGCCCGGCAGATACACTGCCGCCAGCAGCAAAACGGCACAAAGTACGATGGCGCCGGTGACGTAAGGATTCTTTACGATGTCGTTGCGGAAAAGAGAGCTTTCGGGACGACGCAGGTTAAATACAAACCACAGCTTTGAGAACGCCAGGGTGAGGAAAGAAATCGTAACGGCATGACGTTGATT
>JASFSK010000332.1:0-5821 GCA_050114455.1 Desulfobacterales bacterium
ATTTAATTTTTATTACTTAGTTACTCGATATGCATTTCAGGCCGGCAACGAGCACGACAAAATTTTAGAGTTGCAAATTGAAGATTCAATCACTAATTTAACGGGTCATCCGGGCAGGATTCAATATCAGAGAAGATCTCAAAACTGAAACGGACAGGAACATAACATGAATTTTTTCATTCAACGACCTATTTTCGCCATGTCGATTGCGCTGATCATGATTCTGGCCGGGGCCGTCTGCATGCTGGTGCTACCCATCGCCCAGTATCCACCCCTGGTGCCGCCCCAGGTCCAGGTGACCACCCAGTACATCGGGGCCGGCGCCGACGTGGTGGCCGGCACGGTGACCACCCCCCTGGAAGAGAAGATCAACGGGGCCGCGGGCATGATCTACATGTCTTCCACCAGCACCAACAACGGGGATTCGGCGATTACGGCCACCTTCGATGTGGGCTTTGACCAGGACATCGGGCAGATGGAGCTCTTGACGCGCAGCAATCAGGCGTTGTCCGAACTGCCGCCCGAGGTAACCCAGGTCGGGCTGACCATTCAGAAGCATTCCTCCAACATGCTGCTGGCCGTCAACCTGATTTCCCCCAACGGGACCTATGATGCGCAGTTTTTACAAAACTATGCCGACATCCACCTCACCGACGCCCTGGCCCGGATTCCGGGGGTGGCTCAGATCAATAATTTCGGCTTAAGCAAGTACGCCATGCGGATCTGGCTCGATCCGGCCCGGTTGACCAATCTGGGACTGACGGCCATGGACGTGAAAAATGCGATCCAGGAGCAGAATCAGCAGGTGGCCGCCGGCAAAGTCGGTCAGGCCCCGGCCCCCGCCGGCCAGGCCTTCCAATACCAGCTCAATACCCTGGGGCGCTTGGCGCAGGTCTCGCAGTTCGAAAATATTGTCGTGCGCGCCAACCCGGACGGATCCGTGGTGCACCTTCAGGATGTGGCCCGGGTGGAGTTGGGCTCTGAAGAGTATGACTGGGACACCAAATTAGACGGCAAACCCACCGCCACCCTCGTTGTTTTTCAGCTGGCCGACGCCAACGGGCTCCAGATTAAAAAGTCTGTCACTGAAACCATGGACCGGCTGGCGGAAAATTTCCCGGAAGACATGCAGTGGATCATCCGCTATGACACCACCGGGTTTATCACCGAGTCGATCAAAGAAGTAATCATCACCCTGCTGGAGGCAGTCGCCCTGGTGATACTGGTGGTCTATATCTTTCTGCAGAATTTTCGGGCCGTGTTGATTCCGACCATCGCCGTGCCGGTATCGTTGATTGGGGCCTTTGCCTTCATGAAAATCTTCGGGTTTTCGATCAACTCTCTGAGCATGCTGGGCATGGTCCTGGCGGTGGCACTGGTGGTGGACGATGCCATCGTGGTGGTGGAAAACGTTATGCGCAAGCTGGAGGAGGGCGGGCAGCGCGATATGAAAAAGATCACGGCCGAAGCCGTCGACGAGGTGCGCGGTCCCATCGTCGCCACGACCCTGGTGCTCATGGCCGTGTTCGTGCCAGTGGCCTTTATCCCCGGCATGACCGGAATGCTTTACAATCAGTTCGCCCTGACCATTGCCATGGCCGTCGGTCTGTCGGGTTTCAATTCCCTGACCCTGAGCCCGGCCTTGTGCGCGATTTTGCTGCGGCCGGGCTCAGGAAAAACCAATGCTGTTTTCCGGGCCTTCAACAAGGGGTTTGACAAACTGGCGTCCGGTTATGCCGCCAGTGTCAAGGTGATGGCGAAAATGTGGTACGTGGTGCTGGCCGTATTTGTCGGCCTGTGTCTGCTGACCGTGTTTTGGTTTTCCTCGATACCCGGCGGGTTCGTGCCGGAAGAGGATCAGGGATATGTCATGGTGATCGCTGAACTGCCGGATGCCGCCACCATCGAGCGGACCCAGGCCGTGATAAAGCAGGTCACCGACATTGCGCTCAAAACTCCGGGAGTGGCGGATGTCGTGGCAATTTCCGGCTATAATGTCATTGACATGGTCAAACAGCCATTCGCCGGTTTTGCATTTGTTGTGCTAAAACCCTGGGACGAGCGTCAGACCCCGCAAACCCGGCTGGGAGCCATCATGGCCGGGCTGCATGCCAAGGTCAGCCGGATTCCCCAGGCGCGGGTAATGGTTGCCAACGCCCCCGCGATTCCGGGCCTATCGGCCACCGGTGGGTTTAAGTTTGAAATTCAGGATCTCAACGATCAGGGGATCGAAGCGCTCTCGAAGGCGGTTGACAATTTTATTATGGAGGCCCGCAAGCGGCCGGAGCTGGCCGGTGTATACATCACCTTTAGCCCGGCGGTGCCCCAACGCTATCTGGAAGTGGATCGCATCAAGGCCAAAACCCGCAAGGTTTCGCTGAACGATCTTTTCAGTACCCTGCAGATCAACCTGGGTTCTGTTTATGTCAACGAGTTCAACAAGTACGGCCGGATATATCGGGTCTATTTGCAGGCCGAAGCCGATGCGCGCTCCGATGAGGCTGATATTACCCGCCTGAAGGTGCGCAACCAGGATGGGGAAATGATCGACCTGAGTGCCTTTATCCGCACGCGGCCCATGACCGGCCCCTACAACATCCCGCATTACAACATGTACAAATCCATCGCCGTCAACGGCAATAGCGGCCCGGGCTACAGCAGCGGCCAGGCCATCAAAACCATGGAGGAACTGGCCGATACCGTGCTGCCCGAGGGATTCGGCACCGAGTGGACCGAGCTGACCTATCAGCAGCTCAAGGCCGGCAACCTGGCGCCGCTCATATTCGCGCTGTCGCTGGTGTTCGTGTTTCTGGTGCTGGCCGCCCAGTATGAGAGCTGGGCCATGCCGATGATGGTGCTGCTGGGGGTTCCACTGGGGCTGATGGGGGCCGTGGGGGCCTTATTGCTGCGCGGCCTGGATCTGGACACGTACGGCCAGATCGGACTGGTGATGCTGATCGGCCTGACCGCCAAAAACGGCATCCTGATTGTGGAGTTCGCCGCCGAACAGCGCCGACAGGGGGCCGGTATTTTAGAGGCCGCCATGGCCGCGGCCCGCATCCGCCTGCGGCCGATTCTGATGACGGCCCTGGCCTTTATCATCGGCCTGATACCCCTGGTGATCGCCAGCGGCGCGGGGGCCAATGCCCGGCGATCCCTGGGTACCACGGTGGTCGGCGGGCTGACCGTTGCCACCATTTTAATTATCTTCGTGCCGATTTTTTACTATGCGATTGAAAGACTCAGGGAACGCAAAACGCCCAAGCCAGACAGCGGATCGACGCCCGCGGCCCGTCAGGTTGCAGCGGATCTCGATACCAAAACCAAGGGTGTTTGAAGGTGGGCTTTTGTTTTTCATCCCAATTATAGGAAGGGCTTTAAGTATGAATGCAAAAAAGCAAAATTATCCCATTAAACTGTCCATTGGAATCGCGGTTGGCTGGATATTGATTTTCCTGCTGACCGGCTGCGACGGCAAGGCCGAAAAGCAGCCGGCCAAACCGGCGCCGCCCGATGTCCAGGTGGCCGAGGTCATTCAGGGGAAAGTTCCCATCGTCAGGGAATTCAGCGGTACCATCAAAGCGATCAAGACCGTCGATATTATCCCGCGGGTATCCGGCTATATAGACGAACGGTATTTTGAAGAGGGCACCTTTGTCAAGAAGGGCGATCCCCTATATCTGATCGACCCCCGGCCCTACAAGGCTAAACTGGACGCCTACAAGGCCCAGCTGAAACTCGATCAGGCCGGTCTGGCCTTTTGGCAAAAGGAAACCAAACGCTACGAGTCACTGGCCAAGCAGGGGGCGGCTTCGAAGGAAAAAACCGAAGGCACCATCGCCAAACGTGATGAACTGCTTGCGACCGTGGCGAAGGATAAAGCCGACATTGAAAATGCCAAATTGGATTTGAGCTTTACCCGTATTACCGCCCCCTTTGACGGCCGCGTCCAGGAAACAAGGATCAATGTCGGCAACCTGGTCCAGCAGCAGCGGGATGTGTTGACGACCCTGGTCCAGCTGGATCCGGTCTATGTGGTGTTCAATATCAGCCGCAGCCATGTTTTCGAAATTCAGCTGCTCAAACGCCAGGGCAAGCTGTTTGAGATTGCCGACATGCGGATCGAAATCCAGCTGCCGGACGGCAGCACTTACTCGCAGCAGGGCCAGGTCAACTTTATCAGCTTTCAGATCAATCCCGCCACCGACACGGTCCTGGTGCGCGGCATCATCGCAAACAAAAAAGATCAGGCTGTCGGTGACTATGATCTGATCCCCGGGCAGTATGCCCCGGTGCGGCTGATTCTGGGGGAGGATCCGGCCGCCCTGTTAATCCCCCAGCCGGCGCTGGTGGAATCCCAGATCGGCAGGCAGGTCTTTGTGGTCAATGCGGACAACAAGGTCGAATCGCGCAGCGTGGAAATCGGCCGCGGCTACCAGGGCCAATGGGTCATTAAAAAGGGGCTAAAAAAAGGTGAGAAGGTCATTGTTGAAGGCACCCAAAAGGTGCGACCGGGCGTGGTGGTCAATGCGAAGCCTTACGCTCGAGAAAAGGAACCCAAACAGGAAAAAAATTATGGAGGACATCATGAGTGACTTGGTAGCGATCAGCTTTGACGACGAACACACCGCATTTGAAATGCGCGCAGAACTGGTAAAACTTCAGAAAGAGTACTTGATCGAGATGGACGATGTGGTTGTGGTGACCAAAGACGACAAGGGCAAGGTCAAGCTGCACCAGGCCGTCAATCTCACCGCCGCAGGGGCCATGGGTGGAACTTTCTGGGGGATGCTGATCGGCATGATTTTTCTCAATCCGCTGGTGGGCGCTGCGATCGGTGCCGGCGCCGGAGCCCTTTCGGGCAAACTGCGTGATATCGGTATCAGCGACGACTTCATGAAGGAACTCGGTGAGACTTTTAAAAATAACACATCGGCTCTCTTTGTTCTGGTGCGAAAGGTTACCCCGGACAAGGTGCTGGAGGAACTCAAGGGATTTAGAGGCAAAGTTCTGAAGACATCGCTCACAAAGGACAAGGAAGAAGAATTGCGGGAAGTTTTGGAGCAGTCGTGAATCCATCCGTTCGCCTTCTCGTGCTCGTTTTCGAGAAGGACCGTTCGTGACGTTTTTGCTCAGTATCGATTTAAGGACGAGTATGGGTACGACGAGGAGGACGATTATTAGACCTGCGAACACGACCCAATAATTAGCGATTAGCCCATAGGGTTGGGATAAATTTGTGCACTTTTTTTCTCTATTTACATTGATGACACTACTGCATGTGCTGATCATTATCGGTGTGTCCATCCGGGTGATCACGGTGAAGCTGCCGGTGACGGTATCTCTGGCCTGGCTGCTGCTGGTGTTCTTCTTGCCGCTGGTGGGCGCAATCGCCTACCTGGTGCTGGGGGAGAAGCGTCTGGGAAGACAGTATAGAGAACGGACCCGGGCCATTAAGGCGCGTTACGAGCGCTGGCTGCATGATCTGCCGCCGGCAATCCGTTCGGACACGAAAGGATTGAGTCCGGAAGCCCAAGCTCTCAGCCGCCTGGCGGAAAATACCGTCAATATCCCGGCGTTGTCCGGCAACCGGATTGAACTGATCGATGCGGCCGAACCGATTCTGCGGGCCATGGTCAGTGACATCGATCGTGCCGAAAAATTCTGTCATCTCGAGTTTTATATCTGGACCGAAGGTGGCCTGGCGGATGAGGTGGGCGCTGCCCTACTGCGGGCGGCCGGCCGCGGCGTGACCTGCCGCGTGCTGCTGGATGCCATCGGCAGCGCTAAATTCTTGAAAGGCCGGTTGCTGGATCAGCTC
>JASFSK010000333.1:0-5800 GCA_050114455.1 Desulfobacterales bacterium
AACGAAGCTTTATAACTATTATCAAATTTGCTGCTTGACATCTATTCGGAAAACAAATAGGATTTCGATGTCTGGTCAGACCACTTGTCCAGCATAACTGATTCACTTTTTAATTTCCCTTCGAGCACAGTCTCGTCCAGCCAACCCCAAATCGGAGGTGATCAATGGCTTTAAAATCTCTTTTCAGCCCGCTTTCCATTGGAAATTTAAAATTGGAAAACCGTATTGTCATGCCCCCTATGGCAACAAACTATGCCACATCGGAAGGATTCGTCACCGACCGCCAGATCGCTTACTATGTGGAGCGTGCCAGGGGCGGGGTGGGCTATATCACTGTCGAGCACACCGCCATTCATGAACACGGTAAAGCCAGCCCGAAAATGCTAATGATCGGCACAGACGAACATGCTGCGAAAATAGAGAAATTGGTAGAAGCGGTCCATGCAGCCGGCGGAAAAATCGTGGTCCAAATCAATCACGCCGGCCGGCAGACGTTTTCCAAAGTGACGGGCGCTCCCATTGTGGGACCTTCTGCAGTGCCGGTTTCACCAGTGATGGAAACGCCCCACGAACTGAGCGTCGGCGAGATCGAAGATCTCGTAAACGTGTTCACAAAAGCAGCTGAACGCGTAAAGAAAACGGGTGCAGACGGCGTTGAGATCCACATGGCCCATGGGTATCTGATTTGCTCTTTTCTGTCCCCATTTTCAAATAAAAGAACGGATCCGTATGGCGGCGACATCAAAGGTCGTTCACGATTTGCGATCGAGGTGCTTCGATCCGTGCGTCAGCAGGTGGGACCGGACTTTCCAGTTATATGCAGGTTGAGCGGCGATGAATACGTTGCGGAGGGATTAAATGTCAATCATACCCGCCAGATCGCTAAACTTCTTGAAAAAGAAGGTGCCGACGCCTTGCACATTTCGGCTTGTAATGCGGCTTCGGTCTTCCTAAACCATCCCCCCTATTATATTTCAGAAGGCGTATTCGTTCATCTGGCTGAAGCCGTCAAATCAGAAGTCGATATCCCGGTTATTGCGGTTGGCAGGATCCGGAATCCGGCTATGGCAGATCAAATTATTCGAGATCAAAAAGCGGACCTGGTATCGATGGGGCGAGCCTTGCTTGCAGATCCCCATCTGCCCGAAAAGGCACGGCAAGGTCAATTTGAGGACATCATCCCCTGCCTTTCATGCAACAAATGTATCCAAACCCTAAGAGTAGATGCGGTCCGATGTACGGTCAACCCCGAAACTGGCAATGAAATCGACATGCGCTATTCAAAATCGGATCGTTCCAAAACAGTATGGGTGATCGGTGGAGGGCCCGGCGGTCTCAAAGCAGCCGAGATAGCAGCTATGCGAGGTCATCAGGTGAAAATTTTTGAACGGCAAACCCAATTGGGTGGGCGAGTGAGACTGGGTGCCAACCCTCCTATGAAAGAAGTGCTCAACGAATTCATTGATTATTTAGAAAAAAGAGTGCAGAAGCTTGGGGTCACCATCGAGATGGGCAGAGCGTTTACCGCGGCTATGCTGGATCCGGCAAAACCCGATGCGCTGGTGGTGGCCACCGGTGCGTCACCCCAACTTCCGGAGTGGCAGGGAATTGAAGAAAGTGGTGCCCTTTCGGTAGATGATGCTCTGTCTGGCAGGGCCGACATCGGGGACAATGTTTTGGTGGTCGGCGGTGGCGGCACGGGTGCCGAAATAGCCGATTATCTATCAGAGGCCGGGAAAACGGTCACCTTGGTTGAGATGCTGGAGGATATTGCATCGGATCTGATTGTCCACCTGCAGCATTATCTCAAGCAGCGACTTGGCCAAAAAGGTGTGACAATCCATACTTCCACTCAAGTTAAAATGCTGGGAAAGGATTATGCCATCGTTGAGGATGACTCCGGTACCAGAAAACTGGATAATTTTGACAGCATTATTTTAGCGCTGGGCTCTGAAAAACCCAATGATACTGTCTATAAGGATCTCGAGGGGAAAATTTCCGAATTGTATGTGATTGGGGATGCGCACCAGCCTCGGGAGATCGTGGATGCGGTTTTCGAAGGTCAGGAAATCGCCATTAAATTGTGAGCAGAAATCCAACCCCAAAAACGCACCAAGTTAAACGGAAAAACAACCAGAAAAGGGGGGTGATATCAGCCCATCTAATTATCGCCAAAAATATATCTGCCATAAATCAACTGCCCGCTTGGTGTGTTAACCGGCGGCCAACCCATCAGGTAGCAATGAATATCTGATGCAGGAAAGGAGGAAAGAGCATGATGGCGAAAAAAAAATGGATCATTAGTATTGGAGTATTATGTTTGTTTTTCCTTATTCTAGGCGGCACAGCTCTGGCTGCAAAAAAGGTCATCCGCGTTTGGCATACGGAAACCAATCCGAAATCAAGAGAGGCCATTGCCAATATCGTGTCTCGCTTTGAGGCCCTTCATTCCGACATCAAAGTCGAAGCCGAGGCCCTGGCCTGGGGAGATCTGGAAGGCAAAATCATGGCTGCTCTTGCAGCAGGCTCGCCACCGGAGCTTTCTCACGGGCAACCCATAACGTGTGCGGCACTTCAAGAAAAAGGGTTGCTGCTACCTCTAGACGATGTCGTTCAGGCCATCGGCGAAGATAACATCTGGGACCAAATCAAGATGGTGGGCAAATTCGGTGACCATTATTATGGCCTGGTGCACGCGGCCGGCACCTCATTGTTGGTTTACCGCAAAGACCTGGCTCAACAAAAAGGTCTGAAAGGCCCCAAGACCTGGGATGACTTGCTCAACCTCGCCAAAGAGCTGACCATGGATACAAATGGTGACGGCAAAACGGATATCTATGGGTTGACGCTGCCCGGCAACAATCTTTTTATAAACATTTTGATGGGTGAATTGACGAAGGCAAACGGAGGCGTTCTCTTCGATGAGAATAATCGTCCGCATTTTACCGACAAGTCGATGATTCAAACCCTGAATTTTTTAAAGGAGCTCACAAAATACATGCCGCCCGGTTGGGAAGGTCATGGCTACCTGGAAACTTTCGGCAACATGTACGGCCAGAAAGCAGCGATGATGTACCAGGGTTACGGCAGAGGGGCATCTCTGATCGAGCAATACGCGCCTGAAAATATGCGAAGCACGGATTATTTTGACGTATGGATCAAGCCCCACGGCCCCGGCGGTACCAAGCCTGCAGCCCAGGTCGACCAAGAGCCCTGGATGTTGTTTAAGGGGTGCAAGTACCCGAATGAGGCCAAAGAGTTTTTAAAATTCTTTTATCAGGACGAAAACTATTTAGAGTACATTCAAACGGTTCCAATTCACTTCTTTCCCATTACCAAATCTTTGCGACAAAGCGATGCGTATGCCGCAACCCCCATGATCAAAAGATGGAAAGGGTGGCTTGATGTTCAGGAATACTATTTGGACAACGACCTCGTCAAGCCGACACTTGTGGTCGACTGGGTGGACATGACCACCAAGCCCTATTTAATGGAAATCCTGGGCTCCGCTATTCTAAAGGATATGGTGATGGAGGTGACCAAAGAAGGGGTGGCGCCTGAAAAAGCCGCTGCCAAGGCCCAGAAGCGTGCAGAGGAACTCATCAAGGACAAAGGTTATGCCAAGTGGTAAACCCCTTAGTTGAATAAACTGTGACAATCGAGAAGGGCCGAAAATACGTTTGAGATTGTCGGTCCTTCTTGATTAGCAATTGCATCTCTCAGAGGATATTTGTAGTGAAGCTGAATTCCCCAAAAGCAGGCGTACTGCTGATTGCCCCTTCGGTTCTTCTGATCGGCTCCCTGCTGGTTTATCCGGTTTTGTACGGCGTTTGGCTCAGCCTATTCAAGAAGCACTCATTTTTCCCGGATCAGCGATTTGTCGGTTTTGCCAACTATCTCTACCTGATGAAAAATTCCGACTTCTGGATGAGTGTTTGGTACGGGACGGTGTATTCCGTTAGCACTATTTTTTTTCAAATTGTCATCGGCATCATTGCCGCCTTAATTGTCAACGAGGCCTTCAAGGGCAGAAATTTTGTTCGGGGTGTCATCCTTTTTCCCTATGTCATTCCGACCGTGGTGGCGATTATTCTCTGGAAATGGCTTCTCAACGACCAGTTTGGCTTGGTCAACTATCTTTTGCTGGCAGTCGGAATTGTGAATGAGCCCCCTTCCTGGATGGGAAAGGACCACATTATGACGTCACTCATCCTTATCAGCATCTGGGAATTTTTTCCTTTTGTCGTGTTGAGTGTATTGGCCCGGATGCAAACCATTCCACCGGTGCTTTACAAAGCCGCAAGGGTCGACGGCGCCGGCCCCATCAGACGATTTATTCATGTTACGCTGCCTCAGCTAAGAAACGTTCTATTTGTCGTTATCCTTCTGAGAAGCATCTGGATGTTTACTAAATTCGACACGGTCTGGCTGCTGACTCAAGGAGGCGGCGCTGACAAGTATATCCGCACCCTGCCGGTATATGCCTATATGCGCACGTTTATGTACTATCAGGCGGGATTGGGTTCGGCACTCGCCGTCATCATGTTTCTCATTCTTGTTGCTGCCACAATGGTATATTTCAAAATGTTCAGACGGGAGGAGGAGATGTGACTCCCAAAATTACTTTTTTTTCTTTTAAGGGACAGTTCATTTACTGGTGTGCCGCGATATTAGCGGTTTCAGCCGCCTTTCCTTTCTTTTGGATGGTTTCCACCTCGTTTAAGCCTTTACAGGAAATTTTTGTTTCTCCGCCAAATTTTCTGCCGGCTGAATTTACCCTGGCAAACTTTGAACGGCTGTTTGAGCAAACTCGTTTTCTGACCTATTTTAAAAACAGCGTCTTTGTTTCTGTTGCAACAGTGATACTGACAATAACCATCGGAAGCGCCGGCGCTTACAGCCTGACCCGATTTCAATTTTACGGCCGCGAAAAAATTGCCAGCCTCATTCTGTTTACCTATATGTTTGCGCCCATCATGATCATCATTCCGTTTTATGTGCTGATAAAAAAAATGGGACTCGCAAACACGCATGTTGCTTTAATTATGGCGTATACAGCGTTCTGCCTTCCTTTCAGCCTATGGCTCCTCAGGACATTTTTTCAAAGCATACCGCTGGCACTGGAAAAAGCCGCATTGATCGATGGGGCCTCCCGTTTTCAGGCGGTAGCTTATGTCGTGTTGCCGCTGGCATTGCCGGGTATTATTGCAACGAGTATTTTTACCTTTATTCTGGCGTGGAACGATTATATTTTTGTGAGGATACTGATCACGTCAGATGGGCTAAAAACATTGTCCGTCGGGATCGCCGATCTTTACAATGCCACGGTGATCGACTGGGGGATGATTATGGCTGGAAGTATGCTAATTACGGTACCTGTTCTCATTTTCTTTGTGTTTGTTCAGCGATACCTGATCGCCGGATGGGGCGCAGGTGCTATGAAAGGGTAAAAATCCAGGTAGCTACAGGAGGCGTCGGTTGGCCAGAAGCAAACCACACAATAAACTCTTCTCCCCTATTAAATCCAGCAAACTATCGGATGAGGTTTACAAACAGATTGTCTCGCTGATCAGCAGCGGCAAATTGAAACCCGGCGATAAAATTCCTTCCGAGAGAGACTTGGCTGCCGACCTGAAAATTAGCCGGCAATCGGTCCGCGAGGCGTTGAGCCGGGCTGAAATCATGGGATTGATAGAAGTCCGCCAGGGAGAGGGCAGTTTCATCCTGCCATCTATTAATAAATCACTAAAACCACCGTTAAGCATTATTTTAGAGAAAGAGGCGGAGCGAATTTTTGAGT
>JASFSK010000334.1:0-5797 GCA_050114455.1 Desulfobacterales bacterium
GGATGATACGCCCCATGAAAATCTTTTTGCCGTCAGCAGTGGTCGGAATTTGATCTTCGGTCCTCAGCTCTACAACCCGTGAGCTGGTGCCGGCGGCCCGGGCCAGCTTTCTCACCAAGCGGGCCACTTCTTCTCTTGCGAAAGTGTCAGCCTCTTCAAATTTTGGAAAATGTTTGGCGCCGGCCAACCCTTCGATCAGAAATCCACCGTCCTGATTGGGAATAATGCGCACGTGACGCTTTACCACCACATTACTTGTGATGGCGCCAATGGCATTGGCCACGTCTGCGTCCTGGGGCAATATCGCTTCGGCACCCAAGGCCTCGGCTGCTCTCGGTAGAAAAAAGTGGATCGGTGCGCCAATGCCCACCACCGGCCGTTTCAGATCGATACGGACGGCGTATTGATCGGCACCGCCCGCAAGCAGATTTCGAATCAGTGTTTGACACACGGGGCAGTCGTGCAGTCCTTCAGGATCGGTCTCCTCATCCAGTTGCCTCTTCAAAAGCTCCAGAGTCAGGCGTTCAATGCCCATTTTCAAGAGCAGCTGAGCCATGTCGGCGATATCCACTTTTGTCAAGCGGGAAATCAATTTACAGTAGTTTTCAGCGGATTCCCTGCTCCACCGATCGAATTGTTTCGTAACATGTAAAATATCTGTCAGCGTCAACCCGCAACGTTGGATAATAAAACTATCCTCCAGTCGATCCAGCCTAAGACTTTTTTCAAACAGGACGCCGGTTTGTTTGATAAGCTCGTCAACTGAGTACGGCCGGGATTCCAGCAAATTCAAGATTTTTTCCTCCAGGCCCGTCAAAGGCAGGTTGTCCGGCGAACCGGTCAAGACCAGTATCTGCATGTCACGCGTGGTTCCGGTATGACGGTCCAGGTGCAGGTCGAGAAATCTCAAAGCTTTGCCCGATTCCGGGTAAGTCGCACCCAACCACGCAATGGGCGCCACCCGGCGCGGTCCGATGCGGAATTGTCCTTTGTCCCATTGGATCAAGCTGTCGCCGCCCAGGCCGACGGTGCGTATTTCCAGCGCTTTCACGTGGGTTTTGTGACCGCCGATATTGGATCCGGTCGAACAGACGCTGACCATGCCGTTCGACAGGGCTGCGGTATCCGTGGTCGTGCCGCCCATATCAACTACCAACGCGTTTTTCAGTCCTGTCAGATGTCGTGCCCCAGCCACACTTGCCGCCGGGCCTGACAAAATGGTTTCCACCGGTCGTTCCTTGGCCATTTCTGCACTCATCAACGTTCCGTCACCTTTTACGACCACGATGGGAGCAGAAATACCCAACTTTTCGAGCACTTTCTCCAAATCCAGCAGCAACTTGGCCAATTTTGGGATGATGCGAGCATTCAGCATGGCGGTATGCGCGCGGGTTTTAAAGTTTAGAATATCCGATAGCTCATGGCCGCAGGTGACAAATAGGCCGGTCACCTCACGTATAATTCGCTTGACCTTTAGCTCATGGGCAGGGTTGATTGCGCCGGCGTATCCGGACACGGCAAAGGCCTTAACATTCTCTTTTGCAACCATTCGTTGTACGATGCCTTTGACCTGCAGTTCATCCACCGGGCTGATTTCTTTGCCGGTAATTTCGAGCTGTCCCGATATCACGGCTTTGGGTTCAAATGGGATATCTTCGGGCTCAAAACGGCCGTAGGGCGGCATGACGATCATACCGACTTTTTGGCCTTCGCCTTCCACAATGGCATTGGTTGCCAAAGTTGTGGACAAGGATACCATCTCGACCTGGCCCAGCTTTTGCTGATCCAGTTGGGCCATGGCTTCGTCGATGCCGACTGTGAAATCCCATTTGGTGGTCAAAGCCTTGCTTTTGCAAATCGTCTTTCCTTTGCTGAGGTCATAGATAACCGTGTCGGTGTAGGTGCCGCCGGCGTCGATCCCCAAACCGATTTTCAGATTGGCGGTCTTTTTTACTGGGCCGCCTTTGTCTTCCAGTACCGTTATCACAGGTTGGTCCGGTCGGCCGGTTCCTGCGGCCCAGATCGGATTGGCCGAGAGGGTCGACTCAAGGGCGTCAAACTCAATCATGTGATTCGGCGACACCACAAGGATTTCATCAGAGGTCTCATTAGCCGTCAGAAGCTTTTCAATTAAAATTTTGCTACCGGTGATTTTTTCATATTTCCATTTGTATTCCGCGGCCATGTCCTGGGCGTATTTTTCATATTTGGATGAAATCTTGGCCCCGGTTTCAATAAATGCGGCCCTTTGGTAATTTTTCTGCCAGGTACTTAAAAATCGGAAGGTCTCTTTAGCGGCTTTCTCGCCGTATTTATCAACCAGTTCACCGTAGTTGAGTTTTTGATCTCCGTAATAAGCCGAAAGTTTGCGCTGGGATAGGGGCTCGGTTTTTTCCTCATACCAGCCGGCCGAGATATAGTATGTTCCCGGGTACTTTTTGAATTCATCCCGGTAGACCGCATCACCACCCAGAAATAGGGCAATACAGTCGTGAACCTTTGGTATCGTCAAGGGAATGTTACGGGCTTGAATGCCAACGGTCCCTCGGCCGCAAACGCCATAACCAATTACAATGCGGTTGCAGTGAGCCGATGCGGAGAGTTCGTCAATGGCGGCTTGAAGTTTTTGACGCAACCGATCGGGACGATCATGAAGGCCGCCTTCCAGAAATTTTACGCCGATATCCAGACCCAATTTTTTGGCGGCGCTTTTAACATCGAGCGCCAGCACGGCGCAGGCGATGATGTATGGTTTTTTGTTGGCCAATGGCTCTCTCCCGCTATTTTAAATTAGAATTACACCAGATACGTAAATTTTTAAAATTTTAGTATAAAAACCACATCGTGGTATTGTCAAGAAATTGGTAGCTTGTTCCTTGAAAATCAAGCCAATTCATCCAAAATACAGGTCACTGGCGGATCATTCGACCCAAACAGAAGAGGTATAAAAGCACAAAAAGCGCGGAATTGCAATTTCTTCCGTGCCTTTCAGGATCAAACGGATTTTGCTTGATAACTTCGAGCCAACTCTTATATCAATGAGATTTATTTCATTTTGTCTGCTCTGAATCAACGATACCTTGCCATTTCCAGACACCTTTCTCTTTAACAATGTGTAGGTCATCAGGCAAACGAAGGTCACCCAAAGCGCTGCCCTCGATATAACCATTCACCCGGTAGGCGCCACCATTGGGTTGCACGCCGGTTACATGCAGTTTTACCCCGGAGCGTTCTTTCAGAAAAGGGTTGAGGCGCCCGGCAAGCAGCTCTTTGTCCCCTCCGGCCAATTGAAAAGTCTCGGCAAAACAATCGTTTCCAAATAACGGAGATTTCCCAACCAGAGGACCGGCACAGTCGTCTACGAACTGCTGGTGCTCTTTGCTCAGCTCGGCATCAAAATATTCATCACGATCCAGCAGGGCGGTCTTTATCGGCAACCCGAGCCATTTCCATCGACCTTTCAGCTTGATTAAATTCTCCAGTGGGAACACGCCTTGCGAGCCTGCGTAAGTTCTGTAATCAAATTTCAAACTGCCTCGCAGATAGGCTCTGTTGTTTTCGATACGTATCTTGGTAATGTAAACATACTCCAGAGGGGGCGGACTGCGACCAAACATCAGACGGGATGAGGACCAATTTCGTGAAAAAAGAGGCGGTGGACCGAGATCGTATATGCGCGCATAGTTTTCAGCCATACGGCGCTTATCCTTACTGAAGATATCCTGGGCAAATTGATGGAAAAAACCCAGTATGTCTTGCGGCACCGGTGTCGAGAAAACAAAATTGGGGGCACGTATGTCTGTATATTGCTCTGACTCCATTTCTGACTTCGGCTTGGCCACCATCCCCGCTGCCTTAGGCGTTTCCAAAATAGATTCGAAGATAAGCTTCAGCAGCCGGTCATGCCCGTTATCTTGTGGCAGCGCAAAACGGCTCGTCGATGTCGTTACCACTACCAAATGCAAACCCGGAACCAGGAGAAGATATTGCCCACCTTCACCTCGCACCAGCAAACTTTCGTATCCCCCAATCGTTGTCTTAACCCAACTGCCCCCCGGAGTGTTATCAAATTCAAGGCAGGGGGTCTTGAAAAATAACCAGCGAACCCATTCCTTGGAAACGATCCGCTGACCATCCCAAGTCCCTTCCCGGGTCAGCAGATGGCCGATCTTGGCAAGATCCAGGGCTTTGAGCTGAAATCCGACCATTGGATCGCGCGGCAGGTCGTCATTGTCGGCCGCGTAAGTCGTAATTCCAAGAGGTTGAAACAGATAATGGTTTGCAAAATCGAATACGCTCTGGCCGGAAACCTGTTCAATCACCTGGCTCAACAAATACGCTGCGGCAAAGTTTACCGCCGGTTGGAGCCTTGTCTGTTGCCGGGAAATGACTTGCAGACTGGCCTCAATCCGGCCTCCGGCGTAAAACAAATCCCAGTAGTCCGGGCTCCCGGCACCCCAAAGTATTGGAGCCTGTGACTTTAGCAGGTGGCTTAGTGTCAGCGACGCTGTACCACTGAATTGGGTTTGGGCCAGATGTATTGGGAAAAACGCAGATAGAGATTGTTCCGGTCCCCGGATCAATTGTTGATCGATGGCGATGCCGATCAATACCTGCAGGAGTGGGATATTCAGGCAATGCAAGTAATCAGTCGCCTTAGGACCACCGTACCAGAAATATTTTTCGACGACCGTCTTACCGTTGCGAAGTAGTAGCAGGCTTCGAGCAGTGGGCAGCCGCGTGTCGACGTAATCGAGCGCTTTGGTTAAACGGACCGGATCGATGTGCTGAGTTTCCGGTTCCGCTGGACGCCATTGTTTCTTATCAAGATGGAATGTCTTTTGAGCAAAAAAAGTAATGCAAATGTACACCCCCACTGTTATGACGACAAGACAGAACAAGTAAAGAGCAATATACTTAAGGATCCTTTTCATCGATATCATACGTTCTGCTCCATCGGAACAACAAATCGATTCTGGGGTTCCCTCTGCTCAGCCCCATAGAACATGCGCAACAGTGCGGGCGCGAGCAATACATCGGCCAGAAAGGCCACTAATAACGCAATCCCTATCACCAATCCGAAATCAGCTATCACTTTCAGGTCACTGAACAGTCGCATCCAGAAACTGGCAACCAAAATCAGCGTTGTTGTCAGCAGGGCCCGGCCTGCCGAACTTAAAGTCTCGTTTACAGCAAAGGTGAGATTGCCGGACCTCAAGTAGTACTTTCGGAAATTATGGAAAAAATGGATCGTGTCATCCACAGCCACTCCTATGAGGATGCTGCCGCCAATCAGGTTGTATGCATTGAGCTGGATGTCCAGGTATCCCATAACGCCCAGTGCAATGACTATCGGCAGCAGATTGGGAATCATGGCCAATAGTCCCAGACGCACATCTCCAACGGCCACGATCATTAACGCCGTAATCAGTAGAAATCCCAGGCTGTAACCGATTGCCAGGCTGGTCGTCATCGTATTGATAATGCTGGAGTTGATAGAGACCGCACCGGTGACGACCACCTTAACATCGTCATCGAATAAGTTTGCGACATATTCCCGCACCCGGGCAATGAAATCAACATCATCGGCCGCATCTCGCCAGTACATCATGGCGGTCAAACGACCTGTGCGCAAGTCTGCATCAGCGTATTTTAGTAGCCCCTCAGGGACAGTGCGACCGATGTGTTCGAATTGCTCGAACAGAGCCCGACGGTCTTCAGGAACCGGCGTTGGGCTCCTATCTCGTCCTGTTGTTGGGTAGGAGCTTTCCTTGATGATATCGACGAGAGATCGGGT
>JASFSK010000335.1:0-5781 GCA_050114455.1 Desulfobacterales bacterium
GGCCAAGCCTAAAAAAGAAAAAATGACCGATGCCCAGGCAACAGTTGTTCGGGAATATGTCAGCCGCATGAAGCAAAGCGCATCACGCTATCGAGATTTTTCCACCTGGGGTTCCGCCGGGGATATCCTGGAAACCAATCAGATGGGTATGCTGGGAACACGCAACTACCAGGATTACCAACTCGAGAATGCGGCACAGATCGATGGCCGTCAGCTCAATCGCTTCGTAAAAAAAAAGAACAGGTGCCATCGCTGCCCCATCAGCTGCAAGGCCGAAATCGAGTTGACGGACCGCCGCTATGCCGGCTTTAAAGGGGGGCGGCCCGAATACGAAACCATCATCGATCTGGGATCTTTGTGCGGCCTCACGGATGCAGCGGCCCTGCTATATTTAGGCAACCTGTGCAATATCCTGGGATTGGACACCATATCCACCGGCAGTGTGATCGCTTTTGCCATGGAGCTATACCAGCGAGGAATTTTACAGCAGAAGGACACCGGGGGCATGGTGCTCGACTGGGGGGATGCCCAAGCCATGGAAGTGCTTATCAACAAGATTGCCGCCCGAGAAGGCTTGGGCGGTATCCTGGCCAAAGGCGTCAAAAAGGCAGCCGAGATTATCGGTAAGGGTGCGGAAAAATATGCCTATCATGTCAAGGGCGTAGAGCTTTACGGGGGAGACCCCAGGGGCACGATGGGAATTGCGTTGGCCTATGCGGTGTCCATGAGAGGCGGCGATTATACCAGCGTGTATCCCATTGCTGAAATGCGATATAGCCCCGAAAAGGCGGAGGAAGAATTCGGTACGCGCGCTGTGGTCGATCTTACCGCTACTCGCGGTAAGGGGGCGATGGTGAAAAAGTGCATGATCGTCAGCGCGGTCATCGATTCGCTGGGGCTTTGCAAGGTTCCGGCGCTTTCCATCATCGGCGACCTCAGTCTGGAGATGGAAACCAGGCTGATCCGGGCCATAACGGGATTGGATATTTCGCCAGCAGCGTTGTACTTGATCGGCGAGCGCATCGTGCATATGGAAAAAATATTCAATATCCGTCAGGGCGGAAATCTTGAGGACGACAACCTCCCTGAATTATTTTTGCGAACTCCCATAAAAAAGGGACCGATCAAGGGTAGAAAGGTTAACCTGGCGCCCATGGTTCAGGAGTTTTATCAGAGCATGGGCTGGGATGAACGGGGACGGCCAAGGCCAAGCATCTTGCAGAAATTTGACTTGAAACGATAAATCTATCGGGACGTTGACCCCCAAAAAGTCATATCACCGCCATTTAGCGACGACCTACGTATTGATCATAGAACCGATATTTTCCGCGGCATAGTACACTTTTTTGGCGGGCAGCACAGAAAAACAAATCCAGGACATCAGAATCAGATAAAATGCAGCTTGAATTGAATCAGAAAGTACTGACAGCGATCCACAACCATACCATCGACATCTTAAGCCGCCGGGGCTTTCGCTTTAGCTGGACGGAGGCGGTCAACATTTTTAAAGAACACGGGTTCCGCACCAGTGACGACGTTGTTTATTTCACCGGAGACCAGGTTGAGAGAGCCCTGACGTCGGTACCCTCGGAAGTGACGATTCTGGCACGCGATCCGCAGCATAATCTCAAGCTGGATCTCGATACGGTCGCTTTTGGTTTGGGTCGTGGCGCGATTTATATGCTGGACCGGTACGGTGGCCACCGAAAGTCCACCATGGCCGACCTGATTCAAGCAAGCAAACTGGCTCAACAACTGTTGGAAGTTCAGCACTGGCAGCCCCTTGTTTTTCCCAATGATATTGCCAACGAACATCTTCTCATGGCAATGACACGGACGATGCTCAAATATCAGACGAAACCGGATCTTGTCGCCGGTCCCAGGGAGTTGGAGCTGGTCCTGCTGGCTTTTGGGGGCCTTAAAATCAAAGACGCGATCGAGATGTCCCGCAAGGGGTATTCCTACGGTCAAGCGACGGTTAACGTCCTATCTCCCTTGACCCTGGTGGAATCAGCCTGCCGTCTTCTGGTTGACTTTGCCCAAATCGGTCTGGCCACCCAAATTACGCCCATGCCCCTGGCCGGTTCCACCGCGCCCTGTACGCTGATGGGCGTTGTCATACAGCAGAATTGCGAGGTATTGGCACCCCTGGTACTCTCTCAGTTGATCAATCCGGGCTGCCCGGTGTTGTACGGCAATATGGGCTGCGGGTCGGACATGCGCACCATGGGTGGCAGCTTCGGCTCTCCGGAGAGCAGACTGATCGAGCAAATCGCGGGGAAATTGGCCAAACATTACGGCTTGCTCAGCCGTGGCGGTATCGGTATTACCGACTCTGCATTCGAGGGTTTCCAGGCTGGGGCCGAGGCCTTACTTCAGGCCCAAAACGCTATCGCCTGCAGATCTAACCTGGTCATCGGCATGGGCATCATGGGCGGCTACATGGGGGCTTCCCTGATTAAAATTTTGCTGGATGCCGAATTGGTAAATTACGTGCGCTCATTTTACCGTAACATCGACATCTCGGAAGAATCGACCGCCGTGGATCAGATTGCCGAAATGTCTTTCGATGGCAATTATGTCACTTCGGCTCACACATTAAATCATTGTCGCCAAGAACACTATGCCCCCCGGCTTTTCGAAAGAAAGACCGCCGAATCCTGGAGCCAGAATGCACATCATGAATTTATGGCCGCTGTTGCTAAAAAGGTTGATAATGAAATCGACGCCTATGTAACACCAACGGTCGACACTTCCCTGGCTAAGGAACTGGACCTGGCCTTCAAGCGTTTTCTACCGGACACCCTGAGGTTCGATGCCGATTGATTTAAGATTGATTTAAAGAGATCGTTCAGACCACATCCACGCCGGTTGGAATTTTCACCACGGCCCTGGCAATGCCGCTGCTGGAGGCGATTCTGGTAAACACCCATCCTAAAAGCGCTGTGCCGGCAACGCGCACCGCTTTGAAATAGCATGACCAGCCGTTGGGGCTTTTGCTGCCGGACAACACCACGATTTGTTCCCGGATGGCTGGGCAATCCAGCTAAGACGAGAACGATGTCGGACTGATTCCCTATTTTTGCGGCAGCTGTTTTCGGCAACAGGCACAGATCATTCCTTTTAGATCACCTTCGGTAAACCTGCGTCGATAGTCGCTGTATCGCTGGCCAGACCAGATATCCACCAGGCGTTGGGCGGAAAGATCCCCCATAATGCTACGCTGTTCCCAGTCGGCACAGCACTGCACCATGCGGCCGTCATAAAGAATGTAAATTTGCTCCATCAGTCGCCGGCACCAGGAAAAAGATCTCAACTGGTGTTCTCCAACCGCAGCATTTCGTATATTCTGCTGATTGGCCCGGTTTTCCACCGGTTCAATGTACAATTTGATGTTCCGGTCCTGCCAATAGCGGCGCATGCTGGTAATTTCATCGTGGGTCTGAATAGAATCGACCATAACGATCTCCAGCCGCGGTAGTTTGTAACCGCCCTTTTGTTTGAGCGCCAAAAAACGATTGATATTTTTCAGGGTATTGGCGAGCGGCAGCCCCATAATGTTCCGGTATCTTTCTGGATTGAGGCTTTGAACCGAGATTTTAAGCTTGTCGAGGCCCGAATCGAGCAGACTTTTGGCCATGCGTTCAGTGAGAAGGCCACCATGGCTGGTAACCTTGACATATTGCGGTCTTTTGATCCGGGCGCTGATATAGGCGACGCGCTGCGCGAGTTCTCGATCCAGCATGGGTTCGTTCATAAGATAAACCGAATAGCGTCGGATTCCAAGCTCTAGACACTGATCCACAATTGAGCGATACAGGTCCCAATCCATGCGGCGGCCTTTGGGAACACCCTGTCGACTTTTGCCATTGGGACAAAAAATGCAGTTGGCGTTGCATCCCGTGATGGTCTGTATCTGGACATGATCGGGCACCGCGGAAACGACGGCCCCATTTTCGGGGTTATGACCGGTTTTTTGCATACCCAAGCCTATGCCAAAAATAATTTGGGTGTCAAGACCGGGTTCGGTTATTTTTTTCGCGCTTGACACGACACCCGCAGTTGCCTAAATTGACGCTTATGTTTACTCAGTAAATCGGTTGTTTTTTGGCTTGTGGGAGCGGCTTTCCAGCCGCGATTTTAAATGATAACCTTCCATTAAATTTTCTGTAGTTTCAAACTGCCTTGGCTTCTCAACCCGAACCGATAGATCTGGACCGCTCAACCCAGGCTCAAATCATTCAGGAGCAGAATATGGAAGTAGACATGAATGAAATCATCGAGAGCTACGTGGATGATCACACCGACGATCTTTCAAACCTGCTCACCGATCTTTTGGCCGAAACCGAAACCCTAACCGGTCGCTCCCGTTGGAGTATCGGCAAGGTCGAGGGCAAACTGTTGCAGATGCTCATCAAAATTTCCAAAACCAAACGCATCGTCGAAGTGGGGACATTCACTGGATTTTCCGCCCTGGTTATGGCGGAGGCTCTGCCGGACGGCGGGATTGTGACCACCTGCGAAAACAACCAGACCTATGCCGATATCGCCCTGCGGTACTTTAAAATGAGCCCTGACAGGGATAAGATACATTTAAAGCTGGGCCCGGCGTTGGACACCCTGAAAGCGATTGGTGACAATTGCGAGGAATTTGTCTTTATTGATGCCGATAAACCGTCTTACAGCCGCTATTTTGATGAAGCCGTTCGAATTTTACTTCCGGGCGGAATTATTCTTGTAGATAACGTGTTTTGGCGCCATAAAATTTTCAAGAAAAAAATTTCCAACGAAAACGCCAAAGCCATTGCTGCTTTCAATGAAAAAGTCAACCGGGACGACCGGGTGGAAAAAGTCATGCTGAGTATCCGCGACGGTATTTATCTGATCCGTAAAAAATAATCAGTCAGGAACCATTCTCATTTACAACCCCGGCCAAATGTGTTAATGATTTTGGAATTCCTAACATGCAGTTATTGCACCCTTTTCCTTTTATCGCCAAATTGTGGACTATCATACGGCTTTCCCAAATTCAGCTGATTTCAGCTTTACGGAAGTGAGGATCGAATTGTGACCGACGGCCAACCCGTATTATCGGATTATCAAAAAGACGCCGGTCATGTACAGCGACAGGTCCGTCTTCCTTTCATCAAATCGGTGGAAATTTCTCTAAAGAGCATCAAGGTCCGTTTTTTTCGCTCGGCAATAACGACCCTGAGTCTGGTACTGGCGGTTTCTTTTTTGAGCTTTGTCGGCGTCAGCAATGATGTCGCCAATGGCATGCTGGCCAAACAGGATCCTGAGCTTCGTCAGGTGTTGATTCGATCCGGCTACGACCTGGGACCCACAGATACCACCGTCGGCAGCAGCCCCAAGCAAAGATGGCTTGTGATCCTATCCCTTTTGGTCTGCGTTGTGGGAATTGTCAACGCCCAGCTGATGGCTGTTACGGAGCGTTTTCGTGAAATCGGCACCATGAAATGCCTGGGTGCGTTGGATCGATTTATCTTACGCCTGTTTATCCTCGAAGCCGGAATGCAGGGCTTGGCAGGTGCCGGGATCGGGGCACTGATCGGGGCTGTCTTTTCTCTGTTTAACGGATGGCTGCGCTTCGGTGCGGTGGCCCTGACCACCGTTTCCTGGGCCAATCTGGCCGCATCGATCGGGATATCCATGGTTGTCGGCTGTCTGCTCAGTCTGCTAGGTGTTTTTTACCCGGCCCTTGTTGCCGCTCGAATGCAGCCGGTTGAAGCCATGCGGGTGGAACAGTAATTATGCATAGGG
>JASFSK010000336.1:0-5779 GCA_050114455.1 Desulfobacterales bacterium
ACATTATTATCTATCTGTTTCAGTCTTTCATATACTTCACCGCCATTCATACCCGGCATAACCAGATCTAAAACTACGATCGTGACCTTATCATTGTTTTGGCTAAAAATATCGATAGCCTCTCTGCCATTATGTGCTGTCAATACCTCATATCCCATCTTTTTTAGCATTTGAACACTGACATCGATGATCATCGATTCGTCATCTACTAACAAAACCGTTTCTGAACCGATTGAAATTTTTTGTTCATACTTCTGTTCTTCAAATACAGGTTTCTCAGAAGCCGGTAAATAGATATGAAATGTCGTCCCTTCGTCTTTGACACTTTCAACGACAATTATTCCGTCATGATTTTTAATGATCCCGTAGGCAGATGCTAAACCAAATCCTGTCCCTCTTTCCTTTTCTCTGGTTGTAAAAAACGGGTCAAAAATTCTCTTCATTGTTTCTTCATCCATTCCGATGCCAGTGTCTTCAATTGAAATTTTTATATATTTTCCAGGCGCTACCCCATATGCACGAACAAAATTTTCATCGAGAATTTCATTTTTTGTCTGGATGTAGAGTTCGCCTCCTTTGGGCATGGCTTGCCAGGCATTGACGAAAATATTCAATAGTACTTGATCAATTTGGCTTTGATCAACCGCTGCTGACCAAAGGTTTTCTTCATATTTCTTGAAAATTGCTATCTCCTTTTTTGTCCGACCAAACATATGAGCGCTATTTTCAACCAAATTGTTTAGATCCGTTGGCTTGATTTCATATTTCCCACCTCTGGCAAAACCTAAAAGCTGTTTGGTAAGCTTTGCAGCTTTTTGAATACATATCTCTATTTCCTGCAAGTGTTCGAACGAGGGGTGAAATCGATCCATCTCTAAAAGCATCAGGGAGGTTCGGCCCTGAATAGCCATTAATAGATTGTTGAAATCATGTGCTACCCCGCCAGCCAAGGTTCCGACAGCCTCCATTTTTTGGGATAATTGAAGCTGTTTCTCCAAATTTCTCTGAACAGTTATATCCCGTAAAAAATTTAGGGTAGCCGCCTTGCCTTTCCAAACCAGCGTTACGGCATTGAGTTCTGCCCACATTTCCTGGCCATCTCTGCCTATTAGCCTAAATGCATATGTATCCGGTAATTTTTCACCTTTCAAGCGGCGAAGATGTCTATCAATGACCATATCCCGGTCCTCCGGGTGTATATAATGATCAAAAGGAACTCGATCTAATTCAATTCCAAATTCAAGACCAATTCGCTTTGCCCTGCTATTGGCAAATTTAATTTTGCCGTCCTGCAAAATAAAAATGGCATCATTGGCGTTTTCCACCAAATGGCGATATTTTTCTTCTGATATTCGTAGTGCATTTTCGATCTGCTCTCGCACAGAGATTTCTTTTTTTAACTTTTTCAACGCCACAGCCATGTCTGCTCTGGTCGCCTCATCAGTTTCCAGCAGATTCTCAATTTCCTCTTCCACCGTACGCTTTGAGGGTGCAATTGTGAATTCATCAAATTCATCGCCTTTTGCAATGTATTTAGTTTGTTCAGCCCAGCAATAAATGCCAAAATGTTTCGAACAGAAACCGGCCATTTTACCCGCCAGCATACCGCTTCCCCAGCAAACTCCCAAGGCTTTCTGATAAAGACCTTCCCAGCTGTTTTGGACTTTAATCTGACATCGCTTTTGTGTCTCATCGAGTAATATCAATTCCCAGTCCCCCCAGCCTGCTACAGCGGCGATATTGGCAATAGCTCTAAAACCTGTGGGAAAATCTGCGAATTGGGAGATGATTTTCCAGTCAGTATCCACACTTTTTCGCCCCTCACTCTGAAGCGCCAGTCCAAAACGTTCGGTGCCAACCATTGCTTGAACACCTGACATAAAACCTGCCAGGGTTGTATCGATCCACATCATGGCAACAGGGAGGTTTTCAAAAGTGCACAGGCCTTTTTCAGTATCCCATTCGATGTCTATGCCAGATATTTGAATCCGATCTGTTGGAAATGAGCAGGATTCCAGCAACGCTTTCGATTCATGAAACTGTTGAGGCAGAATCCCTTCAGAATTTTTGTATCCTGTCAATTTCTTTTCTAATTCTCGAATTCGTTGTACCAACTCTTCATATGTGGGCTTTTTGACCATCAGATGGGCCTCCAATCCTAAACGGGTGATAAACGCCCCTGAGCGACTTCAAGATATATGAATTGTTGCACTATGGTTGAGCCCCGCAAGACCCAACGATGCAGATGATATGTTTCGGGTATCACATCGATTCAGGGGCTGTCAAATTCTGACATTTATGGTAGTTTAAATGGAAGCTAAACGTTCATAATGATACTAAGAGATCGGCAGGGTGAAAATAAAAAGCGCAAGGACCAATAGTTGGGATCATTACTATCAAACTGGTTTGAATAATGCCCTCAAAATACCGATCCTTGCGCCATGTTTTTGATAACACTGGGGTTGAATCCAGTCAAGAGGTAAAATTGTTTTACATTTTGACTTTTGCATGCAATTGTGATTGGAAATTATGTTGTTATCAAATTATTCAAAACCTACAGGAGGCAACTATGCGTTATAACAGTTATTCAGGTTTATTTGGGTATGCCGGCAAATTGCTTAGGGTAAATTTAACGGATGAGAAAATTGTCGTTGAAGAAATTAGCCACGAAATACTAAGAAAATTCATGGGTGGTGTCGGATATGGCGCAAAATTGCTATACGATGAACTTTCACCAGGCATTGATCCATTGGGCCCTGAAAATAAGATAATCTTTTCCACCGGTCCTTTAACCGGGACAAAGGCTCCCGGCTCAGGATTTCATGAACTCTGTTTTAAATCTCCACTCACCGGGATATGGGGTGAATCAAGAAGCGGGGGAGAATGGGGTGGCACTTTAAGAAAAGCAGGATATGATTTCCTGGTAATTGAAGGTCAAGCCAGGGAACCCAAATACCTCGTCATCCATGATAGCAAAGTGGAAATAATGCCGGCAGCAGAATTGAAAGGTAAAACGACGTCGGAAAAAACCAGAATTGTCAAAGCGGATATGAAGGATCAGAGCTTTGAAGTCGTGACAATCGGTCCTGGCGGTGAGAATCTTGTGAGATTTGCCAATGTCATGTGCGGTTCACGTGCAGCTGGAAGATGTGGCGGTGGGGCGGTATTGGGTTCAAAAAATTTGTTGGCCATCGCAGTAAAAGGTACCGGCACCATTCCCATCGCCAATCCGGACGAGTTCAAGGTAGCCGTCAAAGAAGGCTACAAAAAGCTTATGGCACAGGGCGCTACCGAGGAAGGCATGTCCTTTACCGAAACCGGCACGACCGGGTATATGATGACGGCCGATCCGAAAGGGGATTGGCCAACTAAAAATAGCAGATCGAATTCGTGGGGCAAAGCGCAAGAGTTTTATGACCGCTTTAAGGGTAACAACTTTGTGAAAGCATACCCCTGCTATAAAGGCTGTGTGTTGAAGTGCGGCAGAAAGGCAAAAGTGGACTCGGGGCAGTGGCAAACGCCTGAGCATGGCGGCGCTGAATATGAAACCATGTCCAGCTTCACCGCTTATATATTGAATGAGGATATTGATGCAGCGGTACATGCGGGTTATCTATGCAATGAATACGGCATCGATACAATTTCTACGGGTGCGGCCATCGCTTTTGCCATGGATTGCTATGATAGCGAGATTATCACCGCAGAAGAGGCTGATGGCTTGGATCTCACCTGGGGGAACGCTGATACCATGGTTGAATTGGTTAAGAAAATAGCGAACAGGGATGGCATCGGCCATCTCTTAGGAGAAGGGGTCAGGCGTGCTTCTCAAAAAATCGGCAAGGGGTCGGACAAGCTGGCGATCCATATAAAGGGCCTCGAGACACCTGCGCACGATGCACGCTGTGGTAAAATTCAAGCCATCACCTATGGTACCCAGAATAGAGGCATGTGTCACACTCATTCAGCTGAAGGGATCGTCTATGATCAGGTTAAAATGGACTTAGGACTCATCCCTTACGGAATCCCAGATCCCAATCTTTCAGACCGTTTCGCGGAAGAGAACAAGGGGAGACCAGCCAAAATGCTGCAAGATTTCGAAATATTACCAGATGTCTTGGGGATTTGCAGGTTCTACACATACTTCGATGGTCTGGTTGCAGGGGATCTTGCAAACATGATGTCTTTATTAACAGGCTGGGACATTGATGGCTGGGAACTTTTGGCAGTGGGGGAACGCGTTTATAATCTTCAAAGGATGTTTAACGTTAGAGAAGGAATCACGAAATCAGATGATATGCTCCCGGAGCGATGTCTTCAACGCCCCGAGTTCGGGCCGTATGCTTCAATTCCGGAGTGCGAAATCAAAGACCAGGTTCGCATGCTGGAAGACTATTATGAAGCAAGGGGATGGGACAAAGAGACAGGCATACCTCTTGATAAATGAACCCGTCTGTTGCATTGTTAGAGTAAATTAGGAAAATATAGAGGCAGATTACTGTTGAGCACATTCAAAGGGATGAACACTTGAACTGTGAAAATGTGAAGGAGGAAGTCGGATATGCAAGTCCCTTTGATAAAGATTGCCCTTGAGGTTAAGGCTTCCCTCAGGGGGGACTTTGGCCATGGCGGCACGGGAGCGTGCACCTTTGAGGAAACCGTTCCAAAGGGATATACCGTTATGGAATTGCTCCGCAGGCTTGCAGGTAATTACCCGATCTTCTGCCAGAAAGCATTTGCCGTGGAGAACACGGTGACCTTTGATTACTGTGTGGTTTTCTTGAATGGTGCAGTGCTCCATCGGCTCGCTGATCTCGATACCGAATTGAAAGCGGGAGATAAGGTCATGCTTATCCCAAACATATACGGGGGATAAATAAATGCTGAGAGGCAATGGTTGACGCTGTTCTTGGTTATAGAAACACTAGTCCTCTGGAACATCTATAAATTAAAAAATTTTGAGTATCATTACCTTGGGCAGAAGTTGTGATATGCTTTAAATACTCAGTCACTGCTCCAGCGTTCTCCGCATTTCAAAACGCGATGGTGCTGCCCAGCGTTTTTAGCAATTTGAACGAATTTTTCAGGATCTTCCGTGTTAAAAGAAAACATATTATAGTGATGAGGGATGACTAGCTTGGCATCAATTTGCTTTGCCAGCTGGACTGCTTCTTCGGCATTCATGTTCCCGGCGACACGTCGCTCAGGTGATCTGCCGTTGATGGGCAATAGTGCGACATCTACTGAGTACGGCCTTAAAATAGCCGCCATTCTGTCATATACAAGCGTATCACCGCTGTGATAGATGGTCCAATTTCCGAATTGAATTAAGTAGCTCAAATGTTTACAGTGGCCATCTTCGTTCCTTTCGATCTCTTCATGCGCCGCCGGCACCCCTGTAATTTTAAATCCCTTGACGGTGGTGCTGACGCCATCATCAAGACCAATCGGGAAGTCGGGATTCGTCTGCAAACGCTCTGCCACAAATTCTCGGTTGGCCTCGGGAATAATTAATTTGAGGTCTTGGTTCGCCTGTATCATCGGCAGGAGTGTTTCGGCATCCAAATGATCGGTATGGTTGTGACTTGAAGTGACTACATCGACAAAGACCAATCTGGCAGGATCAATGCATCGCTCCGTCATCCGAATGTGCGGTTTGTCTGTCTGGGCGTATTTGACAGTCAGGGAATCCGAAAGATAGGGGTCGGTCAGGCAATGCCGATGCCCCCATTTAATCAGAAACCCGCTTTGCCCCAGCCACCAGAGATGAAATCGATCTGAA
>JASFSK010000337.1:0-5774 GCA_050114455.1 Desulfobacterales bacterium
GCTCCGTCATTAGACAAGACTCAAGATCGATGGGAGAACTCATGGAGAATAAAAAGAAAATCAGTGCGGCCATTGCGGCGGTGATGCACTATATTCAAGAAGAAGAGGCTGTGCTCATGCAGCAAGGGGCCATAGGCGGTCTGCCGCAGGCACTGTCCGTTTCAGCTCCGACACCACCGGTCTCGGCCTGGAGTATGAATGGCAGACAATCCCAGATGCAGATGCGCCACTTAATGCAGATGAGAACTTTTAAATAATTGAAATTGACTGCTCGGGGTCCCGTTTCCGAGCGTCAATTTTAATTCCCAATTTCAAAATAGAGGAGAACACTGACATGAGCGAAGAAAATGCAGTCAAAATGACTACCATGAATTACGACAAAGATAGACCGGCAGCGGAAAATCCTGTCAAAATTGAGGACCTGAGTCTTCGAGACGGCCATCAATCCCTTTTCGCCACCCGCGGTAGGACTGAAGACATGATTCCCGTGGCAGAAATGATGGATGAAGTTGGTTTCTGGGCTATGGAAGTATGGGGGGGGGCAACTTTTGACACCATGCATCGGTTTTTAAACGAAGACCCCTGGGAACGAATCCGGACCCTGAAGCGGTACATCAAGAAGACGCCTTTTTCGATGCTGCTGAGAGCTCAGAATCTTGTAGGCTACCGCAATTATGCCGACGATGTGGCCAAGGCTTTTGTTGAGAGAACGGCCGCCAATGGTATGGACATATTCAGAACCTTTGATGCCTTGAACGACTACCGCAACTTTGAAACAGTGGTCCCTGTCATCAAAGCGTGCGGCAAGCATTTTCAGGGATGCATCTGCTATACCTTGACCGAGCCACGTTTGGGCGGAGATGTCTACAATACCGACTATTATGTAAATAAAGCCAAAGATCTCGAGGCCATGGGCGCGGACAGCATCTGTCTCAAAGATATGGCCGGACTTATTTCTCCCTATGACGCCTATGCCATCGTCAAAGCCATGAAGGCGGCCGTTAAACCGCCGATTCATCTACACAGCCATTTTACATCGGGCATGTCGTCCATGACCCATCTCAAAGCGATTGAAGCCGGGGTTGATATCATTGACACCGTCATGGCACCTTATGGCTTTCGTACCTCCCATGCCGCAATCGAACCGTTGGTCATGACCCTGCTGGGCACCAGCCGGGATACTGGATTTGACATCCGGCTACTGGCGGCGATCGATGATATTTTAGAAAAGGAAATTATGCCCAAATACCGCCATCTGCTGGATACGACCAAAATGGCGATCACCGATATTAACGTGCTGCTGCATCAGACTCCCGGAGGCATGCTTTCCAACCTGGTCAATCAACTGAGGGAAATGGATGCTCTTGACAAAATCGATCAGGTGTATGCTGAGTTGCCGCGAGTCCGCAAGGAATTGGGGCAGATTCCCCTGGTGACGCCGACCAGCCAGATTGTAGGGATCCAGACCGTAAACAACGTGTTGTTTGACGATGAAAACGAGCGCTACAAGATGATCACCGCTCAGGTCAAAGACTTGTGTTACGGACTTTACGGCAAAACCGCTATTCCCATTGACACTGAAGTTCAGAAGAAAGCCCTCAAGGGCTATGACCGGGGTGAGGAGCCGATTACCTGCCGCCCGGCCGAGGTGTTGGAGCCGGAACTGGAAAAAGCCAAGAAAGATACCGAAGGGCTGGCGGTAGACCTGGATGATGTTCTGATCTACGCGCTTTACCCGGTAACCGGAATAAAGTTTTTGAAATGGAAATACGGAAAGGAACAGCCGCCAAAAGAGGTACAGCCGAGGACCCTGGAGGATGTCAAAGCCGAACAGGAGCTACTCCAAAAGGCCAAGGCCGGCAAGCTGGTGGAATTGCCGGAAAAAGCGGCCCCTGCCAAGGGCGAAAACTTCCGAACCTTCAATGTATTTGTAGACAATGAATATTTTGAGGTCGGTGTTGATCCGGGCGAGGGTGCACCGGTTATCAACTATGTACAGCCTATGCCGGGAGTTGCACCTGCCGCCCCGCTAGCCCCATCGGCCCCCGCGCCAGCTCCGGCACCGACCGCGGCAAAGGCGCCTAAAACCGAAGAACCCAAAGCTGCTGCGGCACCTGCTGCAGCTGTCGATGGCACTTCTCTGCTTGCTCCAATGCCTGGTATGATCATCAAGTTTGAAGTAAGTGTCGGCGATGAAATCAATGAGGGGGAAACGGCTGTTATTCTGGAAGCCATGAAAATGGAAAATGCGCTGCCGGCTCCGGCCAGTGGTACGGTCAAAGCCATCAATTTTAGCAGTGGGGACTCCGTTGCCAAGGGTGATGTGCTTTGTGTGATTGGATAGGTAATGAAAATTCACGAATTTCAGGCCAAGGAGTTGTTCAGAAAATACGGTATTCCCATACCGAAAGGCCGTGTGACGGATCATGCCGATGAAGCCGTCAGGATTGCTAAAAACCTGGACGGATATCCGGTTGTGGTCAAAGCCCAGATTCACGCCGGCGGCCGGGGCAAGGGTGGTGGTGTAAAACTGGCCCAATCAGAGTCGGAATTGCAAACCATTGCCAGTCAGATAATTGGCATGGATTTGATCACCCATCAAACCGGCCCCCAGGGAAGGCGGGTCAAGAGGGTCCTGGTAGAACAAGGGTTGACCATTGAAAAAGAGCTCTACCTGAGCATCGTTCCGGATCGAGCAATTGCCAAGATCGTGATTATGGCCAGTGAGGCCGGAGGAATGGACATTGAAGAAGTGGCGTCCGAAACTCCTGAAAAAATTATAAAGGTTCCCGTCAACCCCCTCCAGGGCATTCAGGCCTATCACTGCCGCGAGGTCGCTTTTAGCCTACATCTGACCCCGGCGGTCATGAAGCCGTTTGTTGCCATGCTGAAAAATTTGTACCGGCTGTTTGTCGACAGTGACTGCTCGCTGGTGGAAATTAACCCGCTGGTAATCACCGCGCAAGAAACTGTTGTGGCCCTGGATGCCAAAATCAATTTTGACGACAATGCCCTGTTTCGCCACAAGGATATCGCTGAATATCGAGATCTGGATGAGGAAGATCCACTGGAGGTTGAAGCTTCTAAATTTAACCTCAACTATATTAACTTAGACGGCAACGTCGGCAACATGGTCAATGGCGCCGGATTGGCCATGGCTACCATGGACCTGATCAAACATGCCGGGGCGGAGCCCGCCAATTTTCTGGATGTGGGAGGTGGCGCGAGCGCTGAGATGGTTGAAAATGGTTTCAGGATCATCTTGAGCGATCCCAATGTGAAAGGCATTCTGATAAATATTTTTGGCGGCATACTGCGGTGTGATGTTCTGGCGGAAGGCGTTGTGAGTGCAGCAAAAAAAACCAATATCAGCGTTCCAGTTGTGGTTCGGATGGAAGGGACAAATATTGAAGAGGGACGCCGAATATTGGCCGAATCGGGTCTCAAATTGATTACGGCCACCAATTTGAAGGATGCGGCCCAGAAAGTCACTGAAATATTACAACCGCAGAGCATGGGGCATAGAGCATAGGACATGGGGCAATGGGGCAAAGGAGAAAAAGCTGAAAGCTCAAAAAAGACTTGTGGAAGCTATGATTTGGGGAGCGAAAAAGGATAACCTGCCTTTTTCATCAATCAACTAATCAACGTATTCACCAATCAACCGACCCAGATTCAACCATGATCAGAAACCGAACAATCAAAACCAGCACAACGATCCAAACTATCCAAACGCCAAAAACTTGAGGTCGATAGATGAGTATATTCGTTGATAAGAATTCCCGTGTCGTGGTTCAGGGCATCACCGGACGAGAAGGACAATTTCATACCCGCCAGTGTGTCGCTTACGGCACTAAGGTGGTGGCCGGGGTTACGCCAGGAAAGGCCGGACAGAAGATGGATGAAGTGCCGGTCTTTAATACGGTTAAAACCGCAGTGGCTGATACCGGCGCAAACTGCAGTCTGATATTCGTACCGCCGGCTTTTGCCGCCGATGCCATTATGGAGGCCATCGATGCGGGTATTGGTGTCGTCGTAGCCATCACCGAAGGAATTCCGGTGCTGGACATGATGAAAGTCATGAATTATCTGGAGGGCAAACCCACCCGTTTAATCGGCCCTAATTGCCCCGGTATCATTACACCGGGTGAGGCCAAAATCGGTATTATGCCCGGCCCCATTCACAAACCGGCCGGGCCGATTGGAGTGATTTCGCGGTCCGGAACCCTGACCTATGAGGTCGTCAATCAATTAACCCTGCGCGGAATCGGGCAGAGTACCTGTATCGGCATCGGCGGGGACCCATTTATCGGATCCGACTTCATCGATTGTCTTGCGGCTTTTGAAAAGGATCCGGACACCACCGGGATTGTGATGGTTGGTGAAATTGGCGGCACCGCAGAGGAAGATGCCTCAGCATTTGTCGCTGAAAAAATGAGCAAGCCAGTGGTTGGATTCATTTCGGGTCTGACAGCACCTCCGGGACGACGCATGGGGCATGCCGGTGCCATCATCAGCGGCAGCAGAGGCACGGCCGAGGCTAAAATTCAAGCAATGGAAGCCGCCGGCATTCATGTCTGTAAAAACCTCGGTTCACTTGGAGAGCTGTGTGCCGAGGTGTTTGTAAACTGATCGTTTCCAGGTTCAGAGTTCAAGCCCGCCCTGGCACGACGGGATGCGGCTATGCAATTATTTTCATATTCTACAGATTTGGCTTTACCCGACCACATCTTGACATACCAGGTCTGGGCCAGGAGTTCACAGGTTACCTACGGTCACATCTTTTCATGAGTTGTCATATTCGACATCTTCCCTTAATATGAACTGACCTTATAAACTCATTACAGGCCGAATTCCTTTACTAAGATCTGGTTGGAGGATTTCCAACCTGGAACGCTGAACCTTGAACCACCCAGCTGATTCATTGAGTACCATTGCTTCGATTCACTCTATATATGTCAGTACATTGACCAGGTACAAACCGTATGCACGAAATGGGAATAGCACTTCAAATCATTGAGATCGCCACCGAGTCTATACCTTCGGATGCGGGCGAAGTGCGGGTTGAGAGGATTAATTTAAACATCGGCAAACTGGCCGCTGTTGTACCTGACAGCCTGAAGTTTTGTTTTAATGTTGCCGTCAAGCAGACGCCGCTTGAGGGCGCCAAACTCGTTATCCACGAATTACCCGTGACGGCCCGCTGCAGAGATTGTGACCTCCAATGGACCCTTACCAGCCCTGCATTTACTTGCGATAATTGCAGTAGCGGATCCCTGGAGATCCTATCCGGCCGAGAGTTGGATATCGAATCGATTGAAATATCTGAAGAGGACGATCATGCTACCTGAAAGTCATTTCAAAGCCCAACTATTCTACCATCACGATGATTCTCGCCATTCCCGTTCCCATGATCATTCAGTATCCGGCAACAGCGAAATTACCACCCAAAAGAGCGCAATCCGGGAAATCAAAGTCGTCCGAAGGGTCCTTGATGTTAATGAAAAAATGGCCGAACAAAACCGTAGCATTTTTACCTCAAATGGCGTTTTTGTTCTAAATGTGATGAGTTCACCGGGTTCCGGCAAAACGACCACGCTCGAGAAGACCCTAAGGCTGATCGCAACGGAGATCAAATGTGCGGTTATCGTCGGTGACATCTGCACAACCAATGATGCCGATCGGCTAGCCGTTACCGGCGTTCCGGTGGTGCAGGTCAATACCGATGAATTTGGTGGAGATTGCCATCTGGCAGCCCATGTGATCGAAAAGGC
>JASFSK010000338.1:0-5771 GCA_050114455.1 Desulfobacterales bacterium
GTTACGGCAGCACCATCGGAAATTCCCGCAGGAATTTTTTTTACACCCAGATGCTGCTCGCCGATTTTGACTCGGAAGGATCCAACACAGGATCCTTGAAGCAGATTGCTGCTGCCGATAAAATCGGCAACAAACGTATCCGCCGGATGACGATAGATTTCAAGCGGAGCGCCCACCTGACGGACGCGATTGTCAGGTCCCATAATCACCACCATATCCGCCATGGTCATGGCCTCCCGCTGGTCATGGGTAACCAGAATGGTGGTCACTCCCAGACGCTGCTGTAGCATGCGAAGCTCGAGCTGCATGCTTTCCCGTAGCTTGGCATCCAAGGCGGACAGGGGTTCATCCAGCAGAAAAAGCCGCGGTTCGATAGCGAGGGCCCGGGCGATGGCAACCCGCTGGCGTTGGCCGCCGGACAGCTGTGAAATATGACGATCCTCAAAGTCGGATAATTGCACCAAATCCAGCAGTTCGGCGGCTCGTTTTCGTCGTGTGCCTTTTTTGATATGCCGCACTTTAAGGCTGTAGGTCACGTTTTCGCCAACGGATAAATGGGGAAACAAGGCCAGGGACTGGAAAACCATGCCGAAATTGCGCTTGTGTGCCGGCGTCCGGGTGATGCTCGCCCCATCCAGCAGGATATGTCCCCGGGTGGGCGTTTCTAGTCCTGCAATGAGCCGGAGAAGGGTTGTTTTGCCGCATCCCGACGGTCCGAGGAAACACACAAATCGCCCGTGCGGCAGGTTTAGATCTACTCCCCGGGCGGCCACCACCGAGCCGAAGTGCTTATGGATATTTTCAAGCCTCAATCCAGCCATTATTATTCAGTGATCATTTCCGTCCATTTTTGATTGACCCAGTCACTGAGCTCGCCTGCATACAGATCGTAGCGGGGGATGATGGGAGGAATATCACTGGAAACAGCTGAGAACTCAGCATCCGTCAGACCGGTTACATCCCGTTTCACCGTCGGTGCCGTACCGACTTTGAGAGACAGCTTGGCCTGAATTTTCGGCTGACACATGTAGTTGATAAAAATGTGGGCCTCCTTGCTCATCTTCGTGGCTTTGGACACAGCCCAAGAGCCGGAATCCAACACGCCGCCCTCTTTGGGGAAGGTGGAGCGCACCGGATGGCCGTCTGCCGCCGCCAGGCCGGCCACATCGTGATAGTATTGTCCCATGGGGATTTCCCCGGACTGCAGGGCCTGCTGAAATTGACCCTCGTCCCGGTACCACAGTTTCACGTTGGGTTTGATAGCAGCTAGTTTATTCAGCACTTTAAGAACACCTTCTTTGGAATTCAATACATCGTAGCCGCCAAAGAAGGTTTTGGCTGTAATTTCCAGTAGAAATGAATTGGATGCCAGGGCTAGCAGACCCAGTTTGTCCTTTTTATCCGGTTGCCACATATCCGCCCAGGAGGTCGGTGCTGATTTGAATGCTTTTGTATTGGAGACCAGGGTGATATACCACGAGACAGCGCCGATGCCATCGACCCGCCCATCCGGATATTTGTGAACATGTTGCGGCAACAGGAACTTATGATTCGGAATCTGCTTGAGATCCAGCGGCAGCCAGAGCTCAGTTCGTTGGCCTTTCAACATGGCTACCTGTGCCATCATGGAGACATCCGCCGGGGCCACCCCCGCTCTGGCTGCCTGCTCCAGCTGCACCAGCCAGGCTTCGCCGGTGGGTTCCGCTACTGATTCAATTTTGATCCCCGTTTCTTTGGTAAAATCAGGAAATATATGCTTGTCGAATGAATCTTTGAAATAGCCGCCGTAGGCTCCGACTTTGAGGGCATCATCAGCAAAAACTGCAGAGCTGAAAAATAAAAGCGTCACACCAAAAACCATTAGAAATGGACCTATCACATTTTTTCTTCCTTTCATGCTAACCTCCTTTTTTGAAGTTTTGGAACGGCAAGTTGGAACTTGAGACAATGAACAAAAAAGTAATATGGCAAAAGGAGAATATGTGTCAAGCGAATATGGTTGAAAAATCGTATTGACAAATATCGGGCCCCAAAATAGATTTTATCCTCAAAACTCCGGACCAAACAACCATGGTGATATTGTGTCGAACGATCTGGAATTAATTATCCAAGGCAACCTTTTGTGGGAGTGGCTTTCAGCCGCGATTTTAAATGATAAAGTTCCATTTTTATAGCGGCTGAAAGCCGTTCCCTATCCAATCAATCAGGACTGCTGAAAAGGCGCTGAATTTTGTGTTCTTTTATCTAACCGTCAAATCCACATGAGCAAAACAAGAGGTGAATATGAGCGAAAACATCAAGATCCTGGACGAAAGGGCTCGACTTGTTCTGCACCGAACCCCACAGGAAGACATCAAAAAGGGTATTACCGTCATGGACAAAGGCGAAGGGGTTCGCCTCATCGACAAGCAAGGGAAACGCTATCTTGACATGGAAGCGGGGATAACGCGGCCGGTGCACATCGGCTACGGTCGTGAAGAAGTCGCCCGGGCGGCCTATGACCAGATGTGCCGACTGCACTATTTCAGTCCATTTGGCTATGCCAATGCGCCGGCCATGGAGCTGGCGGATGTGCTGGCAAACCTCACACCTGGTGACATCAACCGTTTTACCTTCGAATGTTCGGGATCCGAGGCGGTCGAAGCCGCCATGAAACTGGCCAAACATTACCACTATTTCAACGGCAACCGGGCCTGTTTTAAAATAGTGTCCCGCAAGGGCGCCTATCACGGTGTCAACGGGTACGGCATTCGGGCGCTGGGCACGGTCATGCCCATGCGGCAAATGATGGAGCCGATTGCTCCCGGGGCGGTATATGTTGAACCTCCCTATTGCTTTCGCTGTCCTTATGAACTGGCTTATCCTGATTGTAACATCAAATGCGCCCGGGATATCGAGCGGACCGTTGAATTTGAAAATCCCGAACTGATTTCGGCCTTTATCGGCGAGCCCATCATGCAGGGTTTCGGTGCCGCGTCGCCGCCGAAGGAGTACTGGCCGATGGTGCGTGAGATTTGCGACAAATACGGCATTTTGCTGATCATCGACGAAGTTATTTGCGGATTTGGGCGCACCGGTAAAATGTTCGGGGTCGAGCACTTCGGCATTCAACCGGACATGCTGACCATGGCCAAAGGGATCAGCAGCGGGTACGTGCCGCTGGGCGCCGTCGGCTGCACCGACTGTACGATGGCCCCCATCGAAAATTTTTATCATTTGCACACATACGGCAATCATCCTGTTGCCTGCGCGGCGGCATTGAAGAATATCGAGATCTTACGGGTGGAAAATTTGGTCAATAACTCAAAAGAAATGGGTGATTATTTCCTTGCCGGCTTAAAAAATCTGGAACGGCATGCCATTGTGGGCGAGGCCCGGGGAACCGGACTCTGGCTGGCGCTCGATTTAACCACCGACGAAAAGACCCGGGCACCGTTTCCCATGGACCGGCTCGGCCATATGATCAACCTTGCCAAGCAGCATGGCCTGATTATCAAAGCGATGGGCAGTGCGCTTGAATTCGCACCGCCGTTGATCATTACCAAAGCAGACATCGATGAGGCCTTAGAAATATTGGAGCGATGCATTGTTGAAGAAGAAAAAGCAATGGGGCTGTAAGCCCTTATCGGGTTTATTCTGACATCATGTTGTAGGAAAATGAAGGTTTTAGGTTTTGATGTTCAGATTTCAGTATTTAAAAAATTTCAAATAACAAATCACAAATTCCAAACAAATCATAATGATCGAAATTCAAAATCCCAAACAATTGGCGTTTGATCTTATTTGCGATTTGGATTTTGTAATTTGGAATTTATTTGTAAATTGGTGCTTGTAGTTTGTTATTTCCCCGATGAATCGAGATTACCGCTTTGCTCCAACCGGTTTATCCGGGTGAGGATGAAAAATGCAAGTCATCGACCTAACCCATACGATCCATGACGACATGCAGATTTATCCGGGGGATCCGTTGCCTTCGATCCGCCGCGGTTTAACCCATGAAAAGGATTACTGCCATGTCGATCTGTTGACCTTGGGTTCCCACACCGGTACGCACATCGATGCACCCTATCATTTCCTAAAGGACGGTCAAAAAATCGATGAAATCCCGGTTCATCGATTCATCGGCAAGGGCATCCTGGTCGATGTCTCAGGCAAATCGGACAGAGATCTGATTGACGCCGCCGATTTTGACCCTTTCGTTCCCAAAATCCAAAAAGGAGTGTTTGTGATTCTGAAAACCGGCTGGGACCGATACTTCGGGACGCCGCAGTATCTCCAGCATCCGTTTTTGAGCGCCGATGCCGGCCGGCTGTTGTTAGCCCTGGGCGTTTCTCTCGTCGGTATCGATGCCTTGAACGTTGACGCTTCCTATCCGCCGGCAAGTGATAGTGAATCACTTGATACAGGCGGTGGGGTCACCGCTGATGATAACTATCCGGTTCATGATATCCTTCTTGGAAACGATATCCTGATAGTGGAAAATCTTTGCAACCTGGATAAAATCAACCAGATCGTCGGATTCTATTCGTTTTTGCCTCTAAAATTAAAGGGTTCGGACGGTTCTCCGATCAGGGCCATTTTCTCCAGCGGGTGAAAAGAAGTTCTGATTAGCATGTGAGTAGCACAATATCCTCGGGCGCTACTGATATCGTCAACTCCTCACCGGGGGTTACGATTTGATGTTGCGGCAGGCGGACTATGATCGGCAAATTCGATGTCACATGGCGACCCAAACAGCGGTGATGGGTTCCAAAAAATGAAACTTCTTCCACATGCAATGCTCCCAGGGAAACCCGGCCATTGGATTTGCTGGCATCGACGATGATTTGTTCAGGCCGGATAGACAATTCGACCCTGGCATTCAGGGAGGCGTCGCCTGCAACCTTAATACGACCGAAAATCGTATCAACCTCGACAGCTTTTCCCGCCATTCCGGCAACAGTTGCTTCAAACATGTTGCTCTCACCCATAAATGTGGCGGTGAACCGGGTTTTGGGTTGCATATAGACCCGTGCCGGTGGGCCCATATCTTCGAGGTGTCCGTTGTTCATAACTGCAATGACATCGGCAATACTCATGGCTTCTTCCTGATCATGGGTTACGTGTACGAAGGTGGTGCCTACTTTTTTTTGGATGTGAAGCAACTCCTGCTGCATCTGGCGTCTTAAGTTTAAATCCAGAGCCCCGAGCGGCTCATCCAACAATAACACCTTGGGCGCTAATACGAGTGCGCGCGCCAGAGCGACCCTTTGCTGCTGGCCGCCGGAGAGTTGATGGACCCGCCGGCGGCTCATGCCGGAAAGCCCCACCATGTCGAGTGCTCGTTCAATACGGTCCAATCTGTCTGATTTGGGAACTCTCCTCATCAGCAGACCGAAACCGACATTGGATGCCACAGACATGTGGGGAAACAGAGCATAGTCCTGAAACATTGAGGTTGTGGGTCGTTTGGCTGGCGGCAGGCAGGTGACATCCCGACCATCAATTTGCACTCGCCCTGAGCTCGGTTCGACGAAACCTCCCAGGATATGCAGCAGGGTTGTCTTGCCGCTGCCGGAAGGCCCTACCAGTGCAAAAAATTGCCCTTTATCTATTGTCAGATCGATTTTTGAAAGCGCAGTCGTCTTGCCGTATTGTTTTGACACGCCTATGATTTCTACCATCGGATTCATTTGGATTTTCTCCGGCCGAACACCAAGAATTCTGCAATAAAAACCAGTAGGATGGATACAAGAAAGACCACACTACCAACGGCGTTGGTTTTTGGGTTT
>JASFSK010000339.1:0-5757 GCA_050114455.1 Desulfobacterales bacterium
GACTTCACCTCATTTTTTGGGGTATTAAAATCATCTGTTTCGATGACGGCGTGATGAGCCCAAGCTGTGTTCTGGCTATTTTCGCGATTCGTGAGGGTGACTTCAGACGCGCGTACTCAATTTTTAGATTGTCCTGCATGGTGGCAAGCTGTCGAATATGAGCCGTTTGCTCTGTGATTTCATACTTAATTCGAACGCTCTGCACCCTGCACCAGGTGTAAAAAAGAAGTTCAGCGATAAAAAAGAGCATCAGACAGAGAAAGATAAAGATTGCCTTTGGATTGCGCTGTTTACCTTTCTTTTTCTTTCCCATTGTGATTGTCTAAATTTTTTCTGCCGCTCGCAGGCGGGTGCTTCTGGCCATTGGATTGATGCTAACTTCTTGCGCTGTTGGGCGTACCACCTTTTTTGTTAAAATCTTGATCAATGGCTTTTGGCCGCACACACAGCGGGGCAGCTGCGGTGCACACGAGCAACCTTTTTCAAGGGCTCTTAAGTGGTGCTTCACGATGCGATCTTCCAGCGAGTGGAAGGAAAGCACACACAGCCGGCCCCCCGGATTCAGGAAACTCACAACCTGGTCCATAAAGGCTTTGAGCGTTTCAAGCTCCTGATTGACTGCGATACGCAGCCCCATAAACACCCGGGTGGCAGGGTGGATCTTCTGCCTGGGGGCTGCCTGTCGCGGTATGGCATCACTGATAATTTGAGTGAGTTCTTTGCTGGTTCGAATTTTTTTTTGCCGTCTTACGTTTATGATTTTGTGTGCAATTCGTTTTGCCCAGCGTTCCTCGCCATAATTCTTAAAAATATTTTGCAGTTCCACTTCGTCCAGACTGTTTATCAGATCGGCTGCAGTTTTTCCTGATTGGTTGTTCATGCGCATGTCCAGAGGTTCATCTGCCCTAAAACTGAACCCCCGGCCGCTGTTCTCGATTTGGTGGAGAGAGACACCCAGGTCCAAAAGAATTCCGTCAACCGCAGTAAGCTTCAATTGTGATAGAAAGTCAGAAAGATGAATGAAATTGCCGTGAAACAGGCAGATATTTGGTGCAAAGGGTTCCAGTATTGTTTTCGCACTGGCAATGGCATCCTTGTCCCGATCGATACCGATCAACAAACCATCCGGGAGAATTTTGGCACAAATCCGACTGGCGTGTCCGCAACCACCGATGGTGCCGTCAACGATTTTATGGCCGGGTCTGCAATTGAGGTAATGATCCACTTCCTTGGGCATGGCTGGGATATGGCGGTACCTCATTTTACTAAATCCCTAGTTCGTCGATTTCTTTTCTAACCTCCTCATGTTGCATATCTTCGTCCAGGCTCAATGCTTCCTTGTCCCAATTTTCCCTCGACCAAATTTCAAAACAATCCAGCGCACCGACCAGGACGATATCTTTGTCGAGACCGGCGTATTTTCTCAGGGGTGCTGGTATAAGTATTCGATCCTGTTTGTCACAGGTACATTTGGCGGCGCTGCCGATGAAGATCCGACGGAAGCGGCGCATAAACGCACTGGATTTCGGTAACGAACTTATTTTCGTCTCTATCTGGCGCCATTTTTCCATGGTATAGGCCACCACACAGCTGTCCCGGCGGGAGACCATGATACTGTCGGCGCCGCCTGCTTTAATGACATCCCGAAAGCGGGTCGGTATAATCACGCGCCCTTTGGGGTCAATCGTATGAAAGGAACTTTCTCTGAACATTTGGGCCTAGTATCCACTTTTATCCACTTTGATCCCCATTAGAATATAGATCTTGTAAAGTGTCAAGAAAAAAAAATAAAAAACTATCAATTTTTAAAATAATTTTGGAATGTTAAAGATATTTAGGGGGTTAAGAAAAATGGTGGAGTGAAGTGGAAGTAACCTGCTGAGATCAGGGAAAAAACGTCAGGCTGAAAATGGCCATGTTACCCAGGCAGTGAATGGTGATGGGGACCATCAGATTTTTTTCTTTTTCATAGGCTGCTGCAAACACAATTCCGCCAACGATCTGGGTCAGCGGCAGGTGGTGTCCATCGTAATGTGGTAGTACAAAAAGAATGGTGGCGATCAAGATTGCTGTAAAAAATCCCCATTGCCTTAAAAACCCGAAGATGAATCCTCTAAAAAATAGTTCTTCTGCAACCGGACCAATGATGCCGCCCACCAGAAAGAAGATGAAAACCTGTGATACAGTCGAAGGCATGGGTGTGTATACAAGTTTTAATGGGTTGATACCGGCTGCAACCAAACTTATAAATAAAACAGCGGCGATAATTCCAAACCATCCCGACCAGAGTAAGCCTCTTTTGAAACCGGCGACCATACTTGCGTGGGACAGTCCGAGGATACTCGTGTTTTTTTCCAAACGATTGAAAATAATTAGAAGGCAAAGGGCTTGCACACCGCGGATAATGCCGAGAGCAAGCAAATGGGAGCCCGTATGAATGCGGATGGTCAAACGGAAAACAGTTTCCAGGGCGAAAACTGCAGCGATGGATATCGCCAGGGTTTTTAAGGTGATACGTTTTGCTTCCATCCCAGAGACCTCAAGGCCTTATAAGCATACATTTGGTCGTACCAGCTATTGGATGTCCGCATCCTGGCCTTGAGCACTTTAATTGCTCTTGGGTTTCGCCGCAGTCCCAGTGAATAAAAAGCCATACATCGGACATTGATATTTTCATCATCTACAAATGCCAAAAGATCGGCATACGTTTCCGATCGTCGGCTGAACGCCAGGGCTCTGACGAGCCAATAGCGTTCCTGGGGAATCGGGCTCTGGAGCAATTGCGGATAGGACCGGTAGTCGGCAATCTCGAGTTTTTCTCGCTGAATGGCCTTCAAAGCTGCCAGCCGGGTTTGCCAGCTTTCTGATTCCAAAGCATTGGAAATATTATTAAAATTGATGTTAGCGCTTCGATAGGATTGAAAATATATCAGTACAGCAGAGCCGACAATCAAGCACATGACCGAAGCCGTCATTGCCGCAGTAATTGGTTTTAAAAACACAAGCAATATATAGTACAATGCTGCGTGAAGAATTAAATAGATCAGGATTGGAAACCCAATCAGCAGGGATAAAAAGGTGTATCGTCGAAATGAGGAATAGCAGTCTGTTTTTTGCGAAAATTTTTGCAATGCCTTTGGTGTGTCGGATAAAAATTGTTTGAGTGGCATTTGTAAAATCCCATGGTAACCGGATTGAAAAGCAAGCTGATCATCCTTTGCGATGATTCTCAAATCAACCTTATCGGCCTCCGGCAGCGGCAGATAGCCATTGACGATTAACCTGTTACGGAGTTCTTGATTGATTGAACGGGCATTGATATTTTCCAGTTTGAATGTTTTGATAATTTTTTGATCCAGGGATTTGAATGCTTCAGCAGGATAGAGCGTGTAGGTGTAATAAAATTCACTGAATTTTCTCCCCAAAAAATTGGACAATAGCAGATTGTCTCTCAAATCCAAAAACAATGCTCTGTCAAACTGGGTAAACCATATCAGCGCCAGCAGTGGGATGGGTAATAAGTGCACCAGTGTGCGCAGTCGGCCAGATGATTTGTCGCCATGGGTTTCATTTTTTGCCGTCAAACCGAAGATAACCGGAGGAATGAGCACAAAGTACAGTGAGGGCAGTAGGCAAAATCCGTGGAGATTGACTGAAATCACAGCCGTTAGCCACACGATTGCGAAGGCCAGCAGGGCGAATTTATTGAAAGAGCACATCCGACCCCATATCCAGGCCGCCGCCATGGTTGCGAGTGTGACACCTGTCCCAACGGTAAATGTAAAAAAAAGACCCCCGTATAAAGCCACAGATATATTTTGCAGACTGCCCATAACCTCTTGATTCGGCACGGTGAGATACCCGGCAGTGCTAACAGCGGTGACGGTGGCATGCAGATCGATGTTTGAAAGATACACCTGGATAGTGGCAAGGATCTGGGCCAGGACAAGTCCGATGAAAAGTTTACCGAGCGGATGGGATGGGGCTGAGCCCCCTGAATTGCTCATTTTATAACCAACTCTCATTCTCCTTTAACCACTCGGATGCCATGAATAGTCCGGATATGGATTTGGCGTCCTGAATATCTCCCCTCTTTATCATTCCAAGCGTGGCCTCGAATACGATTTCATGGACGTCAATTATTTCATCTTCATCCAGATTTCTCGCAGCCGTTTTTAAGCCGGCAGCCAGATAAAGATGGATGCGCTCGTTGGAGTAGCCGGGCACCGGCACTATCTCTCCCAAACTCTGCCATCGGTCGGCCGAAAAGCCGGTTTCCTCGATGAGTTCCCGTCGGGCACACGCCAGTAAGGATTCCTGAGGATCTAGGGTCCCGGCAGGAATTTCCCAAATTTCTTTTCTAAGGCTGTGGCGATATTGTTTGATCAATATTACATGAGATTTATCAAGTATCGGTACAATGGCAGTTGCACCGGGATGCTGTATATACTCAATATCTGTTGTCACGGCATTGTCTAAGGTTACATTTTCCGAAACCAGACTGAATGCTTTGCCGTGATGGAGGGTCCTGCGGCTGTGTAACGTTGTGGCCATACATGTTTCCTTATTAAGGATAATGGGCTAAAATCATGGTATTTTATCATTTTTATAGTATAAATAAAACAAAGAACCTATGACCACCGTTCTTGATTGCAGGATCCCTAAAAACCTGCAAAGGACATAACATTCCGGTTAAAAAGGAAAATTTTTATTTTATGATTTGGATATTCCGATGTATGTGACAAATAAAAAAGCAATACCCTGGTTTTTGCTATACCTTTTTCTTGCAACCGTCTCCTGCGGGATATTTAAAACGACCTATGATATCACCGAAGAAACCGTCAAAGCGACTTACAAGCTTTCTAAATTTACGGTCAAATCTGTCTACTCTGCCGGCAAACTCATTTATCACGTCGGCGGTTATACTTTTGAGGTGGTATCCGCCCCATTGAGTTGGCCATTGATGCGCGAAGAGATAGAAACCATTGACGGGCTCTCACCCAAGGAGGCCATTCGCCGAAAGAAGGTCAAAAAATCACCCTACGTTGTCAAAGGTCGACGGTACGTACCAATGTCCGTGGAACAAGCACGCACCTATCGGGAAACCGGCATTGCATCATGGTATGGATATGAGACCTATAAATTAAAAGGCGGCCGTATGACGGCCAACGGCGAGGCGTTTCATCCCAACGGGCTGACGGCGGCACATAAATATTTGCCATTACCCACCTTTGTCAAAGTGACCAATTTACAAAACCGCCGCAGCATCATTCTGCGGGTAAACGATCGCGGTCCCTTTATTGATGGTCGGATTATCGACCTGAGTGCCGGAGCCGCCCGTAAACTCGGATTCTATAAGCAAGGAACCACCCGGGTACGGGTGGAAACCGTTTCGCTTGATGGGTAGAGCGTCCTTTAGTTATCTTCAATCACCAACTTTATCTCATCGGAATTGGCTCTGAGCTCCGGGGCATACATGGCATATGCCCGGGTGGGCAGCGCACTGTATTTACCGGGTGTTTCAGCGCGCAGCTGATAACTGAGGCTGTGCCGGCCTCGGGCCAGGCGGTGCACAAAGAAACAAACTTTTCGATCGCGGTACTCCACGTAGGCACCCATCTCGTTGCCGGTGTAACCGCTGCGGACGCTCACCGGCTCATACCCGGCGGCTTTAAAATCTTCAAACACCAGGTACTCATAATCGTTTTTGCTTTCTATCTCAAGTTCAACCTCCACCAAATCTCCGCTCTTTACTGC
>JASFSK010000340.1:0-5748 GCA_050114455.1 Desulfobacterales bacterium
GGAATTGCACTATGTTTTAAGGCGCTATCTTCGCAAAGCGATTGGAGGGATCCATCTACTACCGTTCTATCCATCATCAGCTGACCGCGGATTTGCACCCCTGACGTATACAGAGGTGGCCCCTGCATTCGGCACCTGGGCGGACATTGACTGCATTGGATCGGAATTCGACTTAATCATCGATTTTATGGTCAACCATATCAGCCGTCAGTCGGAGTATTTCCAGGATTATTACGTAAACGGCGTGGATTCCGAGTATGCAGATATGTTTTTGAGCTTCAATAAATTGAGTCCCACCGGCGACCTCAGTGAAAAAGACCTGGCAATGGTCTATACCCGCAAGCCACGCTTTCCTTATACCACAGTTGAAAGGTCAGACGGATCCCGTGAGAAAGTATGGTGTACCTTCGACTATGAACAGATCGACCTGGATTTGAATTCAGCCAAAACCAAAGAGGTGCTGCGAAATTTTCTAATTCATTTGGCACGTACCCGTGCCAAAATGATCCGCATGGATGCGTTCGCTTATTCCACCGTCCGGCTCGGAACCAATTGTTTCTTTCTCGAACCGGATGTGTGGGAATTATTGGAATGGTTGAATGAATATCTGGCTCCTTTCGGGACGGAAATGCTGCCTGAAGTCCATGAACACTACCGATATCACCAGAAAATCGCGGCCAAGGGCTACTGGACCTATGATTTTGCACTTCCCATGTTGGTATTGCATACCCTGTATCATCACACCAGCAAACGGCTGAAGCACTGGCTATCGATTTGCCCTCGAAAGCAGCTTACAACGCTGGATACACATGATGGTATCGGTGTGGTGGATGTTGCCGATCTGCTTTCTGAAAACGAAGTTGAACGCACCCTTGCTGGACTGGACGAAAAAGGCTCCAACACCCGTAAAATCTATTCCGGACCGGAGTATCAAAATTTAGATACCTATCAGGTTAATTGCACCTATTACTCGGCGTTAGAATGCAACGAGGATTCATACCTGGCAGCACGCACCATTCAGTTCTTTGCTCCGGGAATTCCCCAGGTATATTATGTGGGTTTACTTGCCGGCCAAAACGATATCGACCTGGTTGAGTACACCAAAAATGGCCGTGATATCAACCGCCACAACTACACTTTGGATGAAATCGCGATCGAGATTGAAAAGCCTGTTGTCCAGCGGCTTCTCAACCTGATGGAGTTTCGCAATACCTATCCGGCATTTGGAGGCACATTTGTCATCGAAGACGGCCCTGATCACCATCTCGTGCTCAGCTGGCTTAACAACCCGTATCGTACGACTGCCAAAATCGACCTTAAAACGTACCACACAGAGATTGAATACTATGACGCGGACCATGTGAAGAAGCGTTCATTCGTGGTCTAAATCAGGCGGCGTCGGTTTCATCCAGAAACCGTTTAACAGTAAAGAAGCGCTCCATGAAATTGGGGCCGTATTAGGTCAACTATAGCGCTCTAATCCCACGTTATTTTGGCGGGTTTCTTTGAATACCCGGATCGACCGCCGGGATCGTAAGAATTGGACCGCTTGTTTTTCGTTTAGGACCAAATTTGTTTCCACCGGCGGGCAGGCTTCAATGGGAACTCGGGTATGGCTGAGGGCCCCGTGGGGGCAAACCGCCACACAATGCCCGCAGATCAGACAGGAATCCTCGGCCCCCGGCTTGATCGCCGGAGCACTGGTTTTGTTTTTGAGCTGGATGATGGCCGTGGGGCACTCGTTTACACAAATACCGTCTTTTTTGCACTTGCTCTCATCGATTTGTAAAAATCCCATTTTCTCTTCCCTCACTTTAATTTTACAGATGCACACGGATATTTTAAATTAAGACTAACCCCCGGGGAGATTTAATGAACCACGCTGTACCTATAGTAGGCGCTTATCTTATATCTTTGCAGGCGATATTGCCAGCAAAAGAAATTTTAATCTGTGCTCATCCGTGTTGAATCGTGTCCCAGAAATTAAATTTGAAGCTTGACTTATTATCAGGAGCACTATTTAAGTAATTGTTAGAAGTCAACTATCTTTTTGACTCAGATGGTAGCAATGCGCAACCGATGGGGTATTTCTGAATGCATTACAAACAAGGAATAAATAAAGAAAAGAGGTAAACCATGGCAGGTAACAACGGGAAAAAGCATATCATCTCGGCTCTCATGCGGCGGCATAGCGATCGGGTACCCGTAACGGTTCTCATCGGACCCTATTGTTCGCGTCTGACAAATTACTCTATCAAAGAAATCTTGCGGGATGCCCAAAAAAGTACTGAAGCGCACCTGGCATTTTACGAACGTTTCGCTCCGGACAGCGTCATCGTCTACAATGACATCTACCTGGAAGCGGAGGCCCTGGGGTGTGAGCTCGATTTCCCCGAAGATGATATCTCTCACCCTAAAACAGTACTGCTTGAAAACAAGTCCCGGCTTGCTCGACTCAAGATCCCGGATCCAAACAAGGATGGCAGGCTGCCCTATTTTATCGAAGTCTGCCAGCGGGTCTCTGCACAGGTCAGAAAAACAGCCGCTTTGGGACTGGGACATTCCGGACCCTGGAATATTGCTATGCACCTCAGGGGAACCGAAGCGCTGTTATTGGATACATACTCGGACCCGGTCTTTGTTCACGATCTGATGAAATTTTCAACGGAAGTAGTCCGAAGCGTGGGCGACGCGTTGATCGAAGCCGGGTTCTCGCCCTCCATCGGAGAGGCCGGGGCCTCCTGCAGCCTGATCTCACCACAAATCTATCGCGAATTTATCAAGCCTTATCACACTGAGCTTTGCAGCTATTTTAGATCCAAAGGGGCTTATCTGGCGTTACACATATGCGGAGAAATCGATTTGATCATGAAAGACGTGGTCGAAACGGGGATCAATTTCCTGAGTCTCGATGCACCCTCTTCCCTGAAGCGGTTTGTTCAAATTGGAAACGGTAAAGTCGCGGGTATGGGTAACATCCCGACGACCCTTTTCAGTTCAGGAACCCCGTTGGAAATGGAAAAGGCCATTGTCGATTGTATCGAAACGGCCGCTGCGCAAAGCGGCTATATTTTGGCATCGGGCTGTGAAATTCCCTTGAATTCGACCGAAGATAGAATCAGTCATTTTTTCAACTACAGCCGTCACTACGGCAGACAGTTCGTGTCAGATCTGAAGAGTCGTCGCCCAGAATGAATCTAGCCGCTTCCCAAAACCCCTATCGCTGGGTAATCCTGTTGATGTTATGGCTGCTATACATCGCCTTCGGCCTGGTCTCACGCTCTATCACGCCTCTGATCACGCCCATCCTGAATGATTTGCGAATGTCGTATTCCCAGATGGGATTCATTCTGGGATCCTGGCAGCTGACCTATATCCTGGTGGCCCTGGTGGCGGGAGCAATCCTTGACTGGTGGGGCGTGCGCAAATCCATATTTGTCGGGGCCCTCATCATTGGGCTATCCGCTTCGATTCGTTTTTACGCCGCCGGTTTTTGGTCAATGCTGTTTGCAATCGTCCTTTTCGGCGTCGGGGGTCCGATGATTTCCATTGGCGGCCCCAAGTCAATATCGGAATGGTTCAAAGACCGCGGTCGGGGCATTGCCGTCGGATTTTACACAACCGGACCCTGGATCGGCGGACTGACAGCGCTGGCCCTGACCAATAGCCTGGTAATGCCATTGGTCAGCAACAGCTGGCGGCTGACCTTTGTTTTCTACGGAATGGTCACTTTTGCAATCGCGTTGCTATGGTTTTTTTTGGCCGATCGAACCGTGCCCCGTACCGAATCTGCCCATGCTGGAATCATTGCAGTATTCAAAGACCTGATGGCAGTTCGTAATGTTCAAATAATTTTGATCATGGCACTTTTGGCATTTGCCATCAACCATGGCTTTTCCAACTGGCTGCCGAAGATATTCGAGGAAAATGGCATGTCCCCCTCACAGGCCGGCTTTGCCGCTTCCATCCCCATTGCAACCGGTATTCCGGCCATTTTAAGCATGCCCTCTCTGATCCAACCGCGTTTCAGAGGTCGCATGCTAAGTATCTTTGCCATATTGACCGCCATCACCCTTGTCCTGGTGGTCACAACAACCGGCGCCCAACTCTACACCGGTTTATTGGTGCTGGGATTTGTCAGCTCGCCTTTCATGCCCTTGTTGATGTTGTTGTTGATGGAAAGTCCCAGTGTCAAAACCCAATACATGGGCTCCGCCGGTGGGATGTTTTTCTGTGTTGCGGAAATTGGTGGATTTTCCGGCCCGTCTTTGATGGGGATATTGGTCGATGTAACCGGGTCTTTTATGGCCGGCACGATATTCCTGGCGGTCCTATGTGCAGCCATAGCAGTTATGACCCTTTTCATCGGGACTGAGAGTCAAAAGTAGGGCCATCGGTTGCTAGAATTCATGAATACAGCCATGTGTAATTTGAGATACCAATTTTGTATTATATAACAATATCAATATAATACAACTTAGGCACTCATCCAAAAAGACAAAGGCTGGCGGTATTTCGGAAGATATCGCAAAAAAGTTCATCTAAAAGTAATAAAAAAAATTAAAAAAAATAATATGCCGGCTTGACAGCCGCATATCACGTACTTACTATTCTGACGCTCTATAAGAATTCAATATGAATTATAGAGATTGGACAACCTTGAACCTTGACTTTTCATCTTTCGGCTAAACAAGGAGCCAAGACGAAAAATCGAGTATTTTGATCAAATCAATAATAGAAAGGTTGTTCCCTAAAATGCTTCCGGCATGTTCCTCAAGAGGCTGCGGGAGGCTATACTAAAAGGGAGTGTACGTCGGCATTTTCCGACCTGCGCTCCCTTTTTATTTTTTTACCCCTTGCGTCCTGCTCAAATTATGATTATTGTGAATTCGGCTAAGTGTAGAATTGCCACTTATCCTTTAAAATCAGGCATTGCAGCAATTGAGAGGTAAGGCTGCAGGCCGGCACAATTCCCTCTCTCGGGCAGATCCGGAAATATAACAACGGGTCTGCCCGTATTGCATGTGGTGTTGCAATATTACACCGGAAATTGGTCCAACTTGGCTTCCAGATGTTTTCTTTTATCCGCCGGGGAACTAATCCTGAACTGTCGGCAGTTTATAATCTTTGTAATTGGCACGCAATTTTGTTTTCAAGATTTTACCGGTTGCCGTATGCGGTAATTCATCTAAAAAAGTGACGTCATCCGGCAGCTGCCACTTGGCAAGCGCCCGCCGTAAATGCTCGATAATATTGCCTTTGGTGACGACGGAGCCCTTGTCCTTGACGACCAGCAGAAGCGGTCGTTCATCCCAGTTGGGATGGGACACCGCAATCGCGGCCGCTTCCGCGACACCCGGACAACCGACGGCCACGTTTTCCAGGGCAATTGAAGAGATCCATTCGCCGCCCGATTTAATGACATCCTTGGAGCGATCGGTAATTTGCATGTAGCCGTCCGCGTCGATGGTGGCCACGTCGCCGGTGTCAAACCAATTGTCATTATCCAACGCATCATCGCCCTCACCCTTAAAGTACCCCGACGTAATCCAGGGACCCCGCACCAGCAAATTACCAAAGGCCTTACCATCCCATGGCAGTTCTTTGCCGAAACCATCGACGATTTTCATATCAATGCCATATACGGCCCAGCCCTGTTTCAGGGATAATTCAATCTTTTCGTCTAAGAATAGATTGATATGTTTTTTCTTCAGACTTTAGGCCGTTCCGCGAGGACTCATTTCGGTC
>JASFSK010000341.1:0-5745 GCA_050114455.1 Desulfobacterales bacterium
TCTGCGGGCTACGCCCACGTGGACCTGCGCCCCATATCAGCACGGGATCGTCCCCCGGTTTGGCGAGCAGATTGCTTGGGGTGAATCGAATGCCATCGCTTTTGCCAATTCGATCATCGGAGCCAGAACCAATCGCTATGCGGATCTTATGGATATCTGCGCGGCCATCATTGGCAAGGTTCCCAAATTCGGACTTCATCTGGCAGAAAACCGAAAAGCCGACATGCTGATCGAACTCAGGGATTTTGACGGCAGCATGTTCGCAGATGATTCGATCTATCCACTGATTGGTTATGTTTTCGGTAACTTGGTCGGAGATCGGATAGCGGCCCTTACCGGTATCCCTCAAAATGTGAAAATCGACAGCCTCAAAGGATTTTGTGCTGCGGCAGCCTCATCCGGAGCGGTAGGGCTTTGCCATTTGGTGGGCATTACGCCGGAGGCCCACACGCTGGAGATGTGTCTTGGTGGGCGCAAACCGCAACAGGTTCTCGGAATAACACCCGCCGAGGTCAGAACGGCGGAAGAGCGCCTCCGGACGGTGGAAAATAATGCAGTGGACCTGGTTGTCACCGGATGCCCCCACTATTCGACGGCCGAATTCATTCGCTTGGTAAAGCTTTTACACCATAAAAAGGTTCACGATTCGGTTGTGTTTTGGGTGTTCACCAACCGGACGGTTTATGCCTGGATAAAAAATAACGGAATGCTCAGCGAGCTGGTTGACCGGGGAGTCATGGTTTTTACAGACGGATGTCCGCTGCAATATCCCCGCGAACGATGGCAATTTAACGCCGCCATGTCTGACTCGGCCAAGTTTTCCAATTATTGTTTTTCCCAATGCGGCCTTGGGGCGATTTATGCGAGCGTTGAAGACTGCGTGGAAACGGCCGTACGCGGAAAAATTTGCCGGAAGGAATCGCCGTGGAACAAAAAATAGAAGGGTGCGGCCTTGTGCCGGGGACTGCCAAAGGGGAGGTGTTGGTGACATCGCAATCGATCAGTTTTTGGGGCGGTGTCGATCCTGCCACCGGTGCCATCAACGACCCCCGGCATGAGCTTTTCGGTCATTCTGTGACCGGCAAGGTGCTGGCGTTTCCATTTGGCAAGGGATCGAGCACCGGATCACTGATTATGCTGGAATTGATCCGGATAGATAAGGCGCCGGCTGCCATCGTAAACATCCGAACCGAACCCATCCTTGCGACCGGCCCGATTGTCGGCCATCATTTTTATGGCAGGCAAATACCGATTATTTCTCTCGAAGAAGATTCCTTTCAGCAATTGCAAACAGGCCAGCTTGCAACCGTCAAGGCTGCGGAAAATTTTATTGTCATACACAGTTGAGACGTCCGTTTGCAACCGCCGTTCCCTGCAGCCTGGTACGGTTGGCGTGTCGTGAGGATTTGGCAAATGACACGCTAATTTTTAGACCGACAGTAAGTTTCTTTATAAATTATATGGTTGAAATCATCGAATTCTTAGCGTATGTCAAAAATATTTTAACAATCAGCGGCCAAAAGCAGGTGACCCTAGCCCCTTCAATGGGCCATCCTCATACCTCCAGCTCCGCTTGTGGTCGCTGATTTGCCCGTCATGTCAAAACAAATGAGTACGAGGTCGGAATCATGCCCTGGAAAAAGACGAGTTGCTGTCTTTGCCTCCAGACCTGCGGACTGGAGGTGATGGTTGAAAATAACAAGATTGTAAAAGTTCGGCCTGACAAGGAAAATTTGCGCTCTCGAGGTTACGTCTGTCGCAAAGGTCTTAAAGTGGTACACTACCAGCATCACCGGCAGCGGCTGGTGCAGCCGCTCAAACGTCAAAACGGTCGCCTGGAGCCCGTCGGCTGGGACGAGGCGCTGGCTGAGATCGGACAGCAGCTGGGCGGGATCCTTGAAAAATATGGTCCCCGGAGTGTTGCGCTGATGGGTGGTGGTAGCGGCGGCTGCCAAATCGGGGGCCGGTTTGCGGGCCGCTTACTGATGAGTATGGGATCCCGCTACCTTTACAGCGCCCTGGGGCAGGAATGGACCGGTCGGCATTATGTGCGAGGTCGGCTTTATGGTGACCAGACCCTTTTCCTTCACCCCGATCATGATAAACTAGACCTGCTTTTGGCTTTGGGTTGGAACGGCTGGTCCAGTCACGGCATGCCCCAGACAAGACGCTTTATCAAATCACTGTCCGAGGATCCGGATCGGACCCTGGTCGTCGTGGACCCAAGACCCTCGGAAACCGCGCGGTATGCAGATATCCATCTGGCACTGAAGCCCGGCAGCGACGCACTTCTTTTAAAAGCCATGATTGCCATAATTTTAAAAGAAGGCTGGCAGGGCCGGTCTTTTCTGGAATCACACACCACCGGCTGGGAGAAGACAGCGCCATATTTCAAGGACTTTGCCGTCAAGGAGGCCTTGCGAATCTGCGGGGTTGAGTTTGAACAGGTTAAAGAAGTCTGCCGCCTGTTTGCCAGCCGGCGATCAGCAGTGATGTCCGACTTGGGTGTCCTGATGAATCGACACTCGACCCTGGTCAGCTATTTGGAAGAAATCCTTTTATCCATCTGCGGCCGGGTGGGAGCTGCGGGAGGCAATGTATTCACGGGAACGCTGTCACCGGTGGGAGTTCACACCCCGCCTGAGGACGCCAACACCTGGCGGACCATGCGAACCGACTTTCCGGCCATTATGGGCGTATTCCCACCCAACGTATTACCTGAAGAAATCGAATCGAATGGTAAAGACCGCATACGGGCCCTGATTGTGACGGGGGCCAATCCGCTGCGTTCTTATGCCGATACCAGAGCCTATGAGCGTGCTTTCAAATCCTTGGATCTGCTGGTTGTATTGGATGTGGCCATGAGTGAAACAGCGGCAGTCGCCGATTATGTCCTCGCTGGGCGAAGCGCTTACGAGTCATATGATACCACTTTTTGGAGTTTTAACTACCCGGATATCTTTTTTCATCTTCGGCGTCCGCTGATACGACCCGCCGCCGAAACGCGCGAAAACAGTTGGATTTTGAGCGCCCTGGCAGAAGAGATGGGTTTGATGCCTGAGATTCCGGGTTCACTTTATCTGTTGGCCAAGGAGGACCGCTGCCGTTTCGGTCAAAAGCTGGAGCAATATTTGAAGACAAACCCGGAGGCCCTGCCAAAGCTGCCGTTTGTGCTATCCAAAACGCTGGGGCCGGTTTTGGGAGCCTGTAATCTAGCCTTCCTTTGGGGACTGATCTGGTTCGCCCCTGATCGGCTTAAAGAAGCTATGGCCCGAGCCGGTTTCCCAGCCGGCGAAGACCAAACCGAAAAAATTTATGGCGCCATTATGGACCGACCCGAGGGAATATGGCTCGGGCGATTGAATCCGGAGAAAAATCTTGAATTTGTTGCCAACCAGGACAGCCGTATTCATCTTTACGTTCCCGAGTTGGCCGCCTGGCTTGCAAACATCACACCAAAAACGGAAGAAAAGGCGATGGCGCCGGATGCAGCATTTCCATTGATTCTTATGGCAGGATGGCATTATGACTACAATGCCAATACTCTGATGCGGGATCCGACCTGGAATAAGGGGCGAATTGCGGGACGTCTCGCGGTTCACCCGCAGGATGCCGCACAGGTGGACTTGAAGGAAGGTGCGATGGCACGACTGACCACTCAGGCGGGGGCGGTGACAGTTAAAATTCAGATTTCTAAACTGACCCGGCCGGGGATGGTTTTATTGCCACAAGGATTTGGGTTGGTGTTTGAAGGAGAAACCGCAGGGGTGAATGTCAATCAATTGACTTCAGCCGCTCATCGGGATGACATCGCAGGCACTCCCTATCACCGGCGGGTTCCTTGCCGGTTGGAAAAAGCACCAGGTGAGCGCCGGATTTCCGCCAGGAGACATATTTGATTGCTATGGGTGGAAGAACTGTCATCATTGCAACATTGATAATCCGAAAGGGAAAATGTAGATGAAAAACAACACATATACAGAGAAGTTAAGGAACGCCGCGGAAGTGGTCTGCAAACAGGGTATGGTTCAGTTTCCGGTCAGCGATACAGCGATTGCCATCATTGATCGCGTTGTTGGCGACAATACCGAGGAGCTCGAGTTAATTGGTGCCTTTCGCGAAAATCCCTCCCAAACCATCGACCAACTCGAGACTTCCAGTGGGTTCTCAGCGGATAAAATTGAACCACTGGCAACCCGCCTTGCCAAAAAAGGACTCATTTTCAACCAGCCGAGTTCCTCCGGAATCATGATCTATAGACTTTTGCCGCTGATGCTGGTCGGCGTGATGGAATATAAATTCATGGTAGAGTTGACGGGCAGCGAGGAAGAAAAGGAACTTGCCAGGCTGTTTGAAAAACTACTCGAAGAACTGAAATATGAGATCCAGAAAAACTTTGACACGCTGTCACCGCTGTTTAGCAGTGCACCGGCTGTCGACCGCACCGTACCCACCCAGCAGATGGAAAACGGTAAACCGATTAAAATTATACCGGTAGACAAGTCCCTGGAGGTATCCGAAGAGTTCGTTCTTCCCAGTCAGACAATAGAAGAAATTATCGAGAAGTTCGACGATATTGCCGTCGGTTACTGCTTTTGCCGTCAGCGTCGAAGCCTGCTGGGCGACGACTGCAGCACGGAGGCGCCCACGCTGAACTGTTTTACTTTCGGCAAGTCTGCCCGCCACACGGCCGCACAGGGATTTGCCAAAAAAATCTCGAAAGAAGAGGCGCTTGAAATTATGAAAGCGGCAGAGCAGGCCGGGCTGATCCACAAAGCGTTTCACCCGGGCTCCAAAGAAACCAGCCCGGAAACCAGCATCTGCAACTGTTGCAAAGATTGCTGCGATACCCTCAATCTTTGGCGCAGCGGCACCCTACCGCTGATTAACTCTACCTATCACCTGTCGATAATCGACCGGGACAAGTGCACCGGCTGCGGGACCTGCGTGGAGTGGTGCCCCACGGATGCGATTGTGATAGATGACCAAGGTTTGGCCTTGAGGGATGAAAACGCCTGTTTTGGTTGCGGGGTTTGCTCGCGGTTTTGCCCGGAGGAAGCCATCTCACTTCAAGAGGGCCTGCGGAGGGTTTTTATCATGCCGCCGCGACTGCGAAGCGCATGAGTGCGATTTTTTATTTCTTTCTGCAGACAGGATTTACCGTACATTGCCAACAGCAAAACCCAACCCCCGCCGATTCAGGATTTGAGCATTAGAAAAGAGGGACCGTGAAGGCAGCCCAAGGCACAGAAAATATATAAAAAAATAAATATTATATTAAAGAAAAATTTATTTATATAAATATAGAATTAAATTTATATCCAAGTATCTCGACAGTCGGGAAGTTTTATCCGAAAATGGCCGTCATTCGCCTGCCTTCGCAGGGGCAGGCTCTGCCAAGGCAGGAATCCAGTCAGTAAAGCATTTTGATATTGGATGCCCACCTGCGCGGGCATGCCAGATAAACACCCCGATCCCTGAAGTACCTATGATCGAATTGAATACACAGATTTCGCAGACCGGTCTTCGTCCAAAGGAAAAGCGACTACGCCCCGGCAAGTTTACGTGGATTACATGAAACAGCTTAAGGGCGATGCGGAATCTGCCCGGGTATCGTTCTCCGCAGTTTGCTGCGATAAAACGATTCTTACATTTAAAGATACTCCGCGGCTTGCCGCGGGGAGATCCATTCAACGATCCTATTTTTAGTTCTTTACTTCCACCAGCTCGGGTAATTTTCCAGGT
>JASFSK010000342.1:0-5736 GCA_050114455.1 Desulfobacterales bacterium
TGTCGCCCACCAGGCGAACTGCGTCTTCCACCGGAAATATCCAGGCGCCGCGCCCGATCATCTCCTTGAGTATATCATTTTGAGGTGTGGCGCTGATTTTTTCCTTTGGGTAGCCGAATTTTTCGGCCGTGGCCTGGTACATTGCCAGCATGATGCAAGCCACAGCATTGATCGTCAGACCGGAACCGATCCTATCCAGCGGAATTCCATCAAATGCCATCTCGAAATCCCGCAAAGAGTCCACTGCCATCCCTACCCGGCCCACTTCACCGACCACGATGTCATCGTCTGAATCGTAGCCCATCTGGGTTGGAAGATCGAAGGCCACATTCAATCCCGTCTGGCCATGGGAAATCATCAATTTAAATCGTTTGTTGGTTTCCTGGGGTGTACCGAATCCGGTATACTGGCGGGTAGTCCAGGCCCGGCTGCGGTATCCCTGGGGATGCAAACTGCGTGTAAACGGATACTGCCCGGGATCGCCGAGATCATTCTCATATTCAAAGCCAATTTCCTCAAGATCTTGCGGTGTATATACTGGTTTGACCCGAATTCCGGATTGATAGATTACCTCATCGATCCCGTCTTTTTCATTTTTCACATATTTTGCAACACCCATGTTTATTCCTCTTTATTTTAATTTGTTATCAGCTATCAGATGGCAGATTACAGAAATTGGAATTCGGAAAGCAAAATGGGGAGGTAAGAAAATTTCAATCAATCTCATCGTTTTTACGGATACTCTCTAACTTCGATCCTTCTCCATTCACCTCATGCCCTGCCCATGCCATCGCATCTTCGACACCTGAAATCTGTCATCCAACCTCTGATTTCTTCTTTCTGTTCTCTGGCGAATAACGAAAGCCGTCTATTCTCTGTCAACTGTATCCTGCCCTCTGTCATCCGTCTTCTGTCTTCTGACCACTATGCTTTGTGCCTGTTGCGCCCGCAGCCCGCTACTCGCGGGACATTACTTAGCCACATCACGTATGCCGTCAATGATTTCATCAAACGATGTGCCTCCGGGAAAAACGCCCCTGACTCCCATTGCTTTTAATTTCGGGATGTCCTGCTTGGGTATCACACCTCCCACGGTTACCGGAATATCTTCAATTCCGGCCGATTTCATCGTTTCAAGTAGTTTTTTGCAGATCGGAAGATGCGCACCCGACATGATGCTAAGGCCAATCACATCGGCAGCTTCCTGGACAGCCGTGCGGACAATTTCCTCGATAGTCTGATGCAGCCCGGTGTAGATAACCTCCATTCCGGCATCGCGCAGGGCCAGTGCCGTCACTTTCGCGCCCCGGTCATGACCATCCAGCCCGGGTTTGCCCACAATAATCTTGATTTTGCTTTCCGTCATCTGATCGATTAACTCCATCTGTATGGGGTTGGCTGGTAACTTGAATCTCTTATTTTTTTATGTTCAGCACCAAGCCTATTGGCCTGGAATATCTTGCCCGGCTTTTATAAAACTATTTGGAATGACGATTGAAGATTGAAGACTGACGAATGGTGGATGTCGCTCTCCGAAGCGTAGGCGCTGTAATCTCTACGAGCCGGAGGCTTCGCTCTGCTTTTTTTAACGAATAAATTAGCAGAAATTCCTTAATTCGACATTCATCAATCGACATTCGACATTGGTCTTGTCGGAGTTTCTTTTTTAATTGGACTGGCTGCCCTTTCGCCAGCGGCCCCGCTCATATGGGTCGCCACTCAGACCTATTTGCCTGCTCCCCGCTTGCCGAATTCTCTCAGGACTTCATCCTGTCCACGCAAAATGTGATCCCGCACCAGTCTTTCAACCTCCTCGGCATCCCGTTTGCGCATAAATTTAAGCATCTGAATATGGTCTTCATTGCTGATGTTGGCCAATTTATCGTCTTTTAGGATCATTTGTCTGAATCTGAAAATCTGATCTCTGAGAGCGTTGATCATATGAATTAGACGGGGGCTTTTGCTGAGCGCATAGAGCAAATCATGAAATTCCGTGTTGATCCCGGGCAACGCGTCCAGTTGCTTTTTGTTTAGGTTCCGTTGGAATTGATCAACCTTTTCTTCGAGAGCCTTGAGTTCTTTGGGTTGATGTTTAACGGTCGCCAGTCTGGCGGCATAACCTTCCAGAACACTTCGAATACCGAAGGTCTCTTCGATATCGCTTCGGGTCAGTCCGAGGACGGTAAACCCGCCCCTTGGCTGCCGCTCGATCAGGCGCTCACGTTCCAACTTGTGGATTGCCTCCCGCACCGGCGTTCGGCTGATTCCCAGCATCTGGGCGATATGACTTTCGACCAGCCATTCTCCCGAGGCAATGTTGCCCCGGATGATGGCCTGCTTCAAATTATCGAAAACATGCTCTCCCAGGGATTTGCGCTCCTGCAGCATGTGCAGAGGGCCGGGATCAAACCCTTTTAATTCTGCTTTTTTCCTCATCAAGTGTGCCTATATGGTTGGTCCTGTACTCAGTCGCGAAAGGTCTAGCTAAACTTTTCGTACAACCTGTAATCCGATATCAGAGATCAGATGACAAAAGACTGATTTCAGAGGCCGGAAATCAGAATTCCGACTTCCGCATTCCGACTTCCCACTCCTAGATAATCCCCTTTTCCTTGAAACCGGCAAGCACTTCCTCGGAGTAGCCGAGCAGTTGACCATATATTTCCTGATTGTTTTCTCCAAAACGGGGCGGAAACGAGAGTCGGCGATCTGAGGCTTCCAGATAAGGCGTCATGTTGGGCGGCGGTGCCAGGGTGATTTGGGTTCCCGAAACCGGATCCTGGGCGTAAAGTAGCTTTTTCTTGACGAGCGGATCTGCGATGACCTCCGGGACCGTTTGAATTTTGCTGACCGGCACTGTGATCGAGGTGAACAAATCGATCAACTCTTCTGACGTGTAATTTTTAGTAATGGCATTGATGGCGACGTTCAGATTGACGACATCATCGATACGTCCGGCGTTTTTTTCGTATGCGGGATTGTCCAGAGATTTAAATATATCCTGCGACACCATATTTTTCCATTGCCGGTCATTGCCAACCGCCAGGTATACATACCCGTTGCTGGTTTGATAGACGGAACAAGGACTGAAAAATTCATGGGTATTGCCGCGTCGGGAGATGGTTTTGCCAAAATTGGCGGTCAAGGTAATCGGAACTGTCAACCAGGATACGGTGGATTCGAACATCGCCATGTTAATGCAGCTTCCTTGACCGGTCACCTGGCGCTGATAAAGGGCTTTCATCAGCAGCCCGTAGGCATGCTCGCTGGTTCCCATATCCGGCAGGGGGATTCCCACTACCTGGGGATCGCCGTCGCCCTCCCCGGTGAGCTCCATCAATCCACCCCGGGCCTGCAAGATCGGGTCATAAGCGCCCTCATTGCTGTCCGGGCCAAAGCCGGTGACCCCCAGCCAAATGATGTCGGATTTTAAGGACTTGAGTGTATCGTAGTCAATGCCCAGCTTCTGGTAATTTCTGGGCAGTTGATTGGTTGCAAATATATCGATATCCAGTTCCCTGATTAATTGGTGGAATATCTTCTGACCTTCCGCTTCGGCCAGGTTCAAAGTCAGGTCCTTTTTACCGGCGTTGATACATAAGAAATAGGCGTTCATTCGCTCTTCATTCAAGACGTTATCCCCAATCATTCGGTTGGGGTCGCCATAGACCGGATGCTCCAAGCGGATTACCTGCATTCCATCCTGGGCCAATCGAAACGTCAAATAGGGTAGTACGGTTGCCTGCTCAAGGGACAATACAGTAAGATTTTTAAATAGCTCCATCGATTTTCTCCCACTGACCGTTAATTCATTGCCAAGTATCTTAACTGTCTCAACCAGCCTTGGTGGTGGTTGTTGTTCTGATGATGAATAAAATCAAATTGAATGAAATATTCAAAAAAATTTTATTTGGTTTTTGTCTGATCAGGCATGCCTGACGATCTCGACAAAACACATCAAAAATTGATTATTGTATACGGTATACAAAGAAGGGATGTCAAGAATTGTTTTTGGTCTTTGGTCTCAGGGTGGCGGTTCAGGGCCCCGATGGCCGCACAGGAACCAGCCTGATTGGGGACAAAAAAGAAAGAATAAGCGAATGTCGAATCATGAATATCGAATATCGAGGGATATGTATATTATCGATTTAAGAATGATCAAGCAAAAAGCAATCTCCGAGAGTTCGATATTCGATATTCTTCGGTTCGCGCTAAAGTCGAAACCCATTGAGACCGTTTGGCCTATACTGAGAAAGCGCATTACTAAAAATACACGCTGTTGATGGCAGTTGACGAATAACCGATTAAAAGTCCTTCAGGCCTTTGTAATCCACGGCTTTGGCATAATCCAGCACATCGTTTTTGTCAACGGCATCGCCCTTGACGGATACGATATAGCGCTTGTCGACGAGCACATTGGCTTCCCCATTGCGGCTGTCGGGGTCGTATTTCACGATGGCTTTATTTCGTTTTATTTTCTGAACTTTTCCACCCTGGGCGCCGGCATACATCGGGTTGAACATGGCCATCATCCCCTGCATGATGGGAGAGTCCGCCATTATGTTAATGGTAATGCGTTTTCTCCTCTGGTCTCCCTCAGCGGCTTTCCAATATTCTTTTTGCACACCCGCCATTCCACCCATCATGCCCATGTTCTGGGTTTGGGCCGCTTTAGACTCCCATCCCGGCAATGCCTCCGGCAAAAATGACATAATAACCTCGCTTCTGAGCTGCTGGATAAGCTGCCTGGCGTAGTCCAGGCTTTCCGCCGCTTCTGCATATTCTTTTTCTTTATAAGCCTCAATGGCTTCATTCATGGACTCCAGTATCTCGTCTGCGCAGACAGGGGTGCTCACCCAGAAGACAATAATTGGCAAAATCGCTATAATGAGTAATATTTTAAGCATTTTATCCTCCTTATTAAGTTTGTTCGTCGATTTGATTTCAAATGGTTAAGCCGGATTGATCAGCTGATATAGCCAACTGCTGTGCAGGCCGATGGCTTCTTCCGGACAGATTTCATGGCAACAGTAGCAGCGGATGCATTTGTCATCATCGATCGAGGCCCGCTCATCGACGAAGCCAATGGCCTCCATGGGGCAGGCTTCAATACAAGTTCCGCAGGCGATACATCTGTGCCAGATTACCCGGGGTCGCACGGTGTAAGCATCTTTAAAGATCGGTTCCAGAAGGCGCTGATACCAGGGCATCCGATCCAGACCCAGACTTCCGGCGGAAACCCGAGTTCGCTTAAAATCGGATACCTTCACATCATCGATAGCGGCACCGATAATCTCGATGTCCTCAATATGGTTTGGTTCAAGTGCTCTTCGTTCTGCTTCCATTATAACCGGATTTTCAGTCCGATGCAGACCCATGATTTCGGTCGCGACAACATCCATGGCCAAAGGATTTTCGGAGCCCATGATCAAACCGACCTGACGCGGATCACCGGTCCCCGGCCCATCCCCTTCCATGGCAACGACAGCGTCCATGATCGTCAGGCGAGGAGAGAGATATTGGGACAGGTCCAGCAGCATACCGGCAAATCTTTGGGTGTCATGCAGCTTGGCATGATATCCGGTCTTGGATAATCCGGGTACGACGCCGAATAGATTTTTGACCGCACCGGTCATAACCGTAAACAGGTGAGTCTTCATTTTGCACAAATTGAAAACTGCATCCGCATTGTAAACCGGTGTTATAATGTCAAAATGTTTAATAAGAGCACCTTCG
>JASFSK010000343.1:0-5736 GCA_050114455.1 Desulfobacterales bacterium
ATGGGGGGATTGCGTCTGTTCAGGGCCGAATCGAGCCCCGGGCAGGTAATTACCAGAGAAAAATTTATACCTCGCAACCGGGACACGATGATCTGGCTCTGGGGGATTTATATGAGCCTGAATCTGCTGGAAACGATTATGTTGTGTCTGGGTGGCATGTCTCTATTTGACTCACTGTGTCACGCATTTGGTACGGTTTCGACATCTGGTTTCTCACCGTGGAACGCCAGTATTGGATATTACAACAATGCCTATTTTGACTGGGTGATCATCGTATTCATGTTCCTTGGCGGCATGACCTTTATGCTGTTTTACCATATGATGCAGGGCAACTGGCAGGTCGTCAGGGTCAATACCGAATTTCGTTGGTATGTGGGATTTATGCTGTTTTTTTGCGGCATGGTGTCATGGATTTTATGGCAGGACAATACCTACGGTAGTCTGATCGACTCAATCCGGTATGCAACCTTCCAGGTGACATCCATCTTGACCACCACCGGATTCACCACGGCCGATTATGAGAAATGGCCCCAGGCGGCCCAAATGTTCCTGTATGCAGTGTGTTTTATCGGTGCGTGTGCTGGATCGACGACCAGCGGTATCAAAGTCGTTCACTATGTTTTAATATGGAAATTCGGGGTGGCGGCCATAAAGCGCATCTTTTTTCGACCGATGTCGGTGGTATCGGTTCGTTTGAACCAGCGTCCGGTCGAATCACAAATCGTCGATCTGGCCGTTTGTTATTTCATTGTGAACATTTTCCTGGTATTGGGCGGGGGGTGTTTTATGGTACTGGTCGATCAAATGGACTACCTGACTGCCATGAGCTCGGTGATAGCAACCCTGATGAACATCGGCCCGGGATTCGGAGAGGTTGGACCGGCTGACAATTATGCCCAAATTTCAAGCTTGGGTAAATGGTTTTTATCCTGGAATATGCTGGTCGGTCGGCTTGAAATGTTTTCCGCTTTGGTTATCTTTTATCCGTCATTCTGGAAGCGCTAGTTCGATTGTTCGGCTGCGGCGGTTGTCCGGTTTGCCGGTTTAAATCGGAAATAATCCATTTTTAGCTGGCTAACTGGCGTAATTGGCCTAACCGACTAGCCAGCCAAGAAAAGCTTCTGAACATCCCTTAAATGCTGCGATACGCAGACCACGATCACCCGCTCATCACTTTGAATATGGGTGTCTCCGACGGCAACCTGCCAGATCCCGTCTCGATGGATACTGCCAATCATTATTTTACCGTAATAAGCAGAATCCAGTTTGGAAAGGGGCTTGCGGGTAATCGGCGAATTTGGCGCGGCGACAATTTCGACCACCTCGGCGTCAAACCCGTGCAAATGTGCCACGGACAGCAGCTCCCCGCGACGAATGAATTTTAAAATCTCATTTCCGGCCAGTATTTTTTTGTTCAGCGCGATATCCGACCCCATGGTCGCCGCCAGTACCAGGTAATCTTCCTTATTGACCAGCGCAATACATTTACCCTGCTTTCCTCGGTTGCGGCCATTGGGAGAATTCATCAGGTGTTTGGCCAGTACACAGCTCATGATATTGGTTTCATTTTCACCGGTGGCGGTGATGAAAGTATCCATTTCCAGCAGACCAGCTGAAACCAGCACATCTGAGTCTGATCCGTCACCGTGCAAAACTTCCGTATTCGACAGGGCAAAGGAAAGGTCCTGGGCGAAGCTCTCATCTTTCTCGATCAGCCTGACCTCGACCGTCTTGCCCAACAAATCTGCCAGCCGGCGGCCGACCAATCCGCCTCCCAAAATCATGACCCGGTGGCGCTTTTGTTGTTCAACACCGGCAAGACCCATCAGGCGCGGCAGGTTTTCATTGCCCGCCATGATAAAGGCTTGATCCTGAGGCAACAGCTCGTGTTCACCACCGGGGATAATGGTGGTGATTCCCCGAGCGACCGCGACCACACGGAAAGGAAATTCACGGTATTCTTTGGATATATCTTTGAGTTTTCGGTAAGCCAAGGGCGATTTTTCATGAATGCGGGTGGCCATCACCTGTATTTGGCCTTCGGCGACATCGATGATGTCGTTGCCAGCCCGCAGCTTGACCAGCCTGAAAATTTCCTGGGCTGCCAGTTCCTCAGGGTGGATGATCAAATCAATTTTGAGGTCCTCGGCCTTCAGGATGGAATTTTCACCCCCGAACTCGGTTGATCGCACCCGGGCAATTTTGCGGGAAATCCCGAATCGGTCGGCGATCATACAGGCCATCATATTGACGGCATCATTGTCGGTCACGGCGATGAGGCAATCCATTTTTGCGGCACCGACCTCCCGCCAGCATTCAATGCTCATGGCATTGCCCTTGACCAGGCGGGCATCTAAATTTCCGTCGGCGTGGCGAATCATGCCGCTGTCCGATTCGATGGCGGTAATCGCGTAACCCTCATGCACCAGTCGCTTGGCGAGATAATAGCCGACCCCGCCAAGGCCCAGTACCAGAATGTTGGTCGATTCCGCTGGTTTATTTCCATTCATTTATCAACCGTTTTCCTATTGTTCATTGTTTGAAAGGGGGACTGAACCTGATTGATAGGACAATATGCGGCCCAAACCATGCGCTTTCAAAAACCCATTTCACCCCCCCGGTCGCGGCGACGGTAATCAAATACCGCTTACTGCAAGGGTTGTCAACCACGTCGTCCAGAGATCCGACAGTATAAGGGTCAATTAACCGGTGTCCGTCATCATCCGTATTATAAAAAATACGGCGAGGATTGCGCCGATCATCTTCCCGAAAGTTTCGCCCAACGCTCGCAAATTTCACCATCATATTATAATAGTTATACATTTTAAATGATTTGAAATTTTGTAGCAATTACCTGTAAACGAGCTGAAGCCGAAAGTTTTAGTTGCACCCAAAGAGGTATGCTTGTAAAACAAGGCAGAAAGTTACGCGTTAAAGATGTTTTCGTTTGGTTTATAAAAATGGCTGCGGTGCTGAGACGATCTATCCCGAGGAGAAAAAACCATGATTAAGCAGATTGAAAATCGGTTCGATAAATTTCTGATTGACCTTGAAACCATTGTTAATATCGACAGCGGCAGTGGGTACGTGCCGGGGCTGGAAGCCGTTGGAGCCTTTTTCGAGCATCGTTTCCAGGATATTGGTTGGTCGACCACAATGCATTCATTGGATGAGGGCAAAGTACCGTGTCTGGAGGTCATCAACAGACCGCCGTCAGATCAGAAACCGGCCTTCGATATGCTATTTATCGGGCATATGGATACAGTCTTTGGCCAGGGAACGGCTGTTGACCGGCCATTTACGCGTGATGAGAAACGGGCTTACGGCCCCGGGGTATGCGACATGAAAGGAGGCCTGGTAACGATGCTGCATGTTGCCGAAATCCTACAGGAAACGGGTATGACCGATGATATCGCTATCGCCATGGCCTTTAACAGCGACGAGGAAATCGGATCCCGTGCCTCTCGGCCCTGGTACGAAGATCTGGCGACAAAAAGCCGCTGCGTTTTTGTATTCGAACCCTGGCGGGCCACTGGTGAGCGGGTCTTACACCGCAAGGGCGGCGGCAATTTCGATGTTATCTGCCACGGAAAGGCAGCTCACGCCGGTGCGGCTCCCGAAGAAGGCGCCAATGCCGTTATCGAACTGGCCCATCAAATTCTGGCCGTCAAGGAGTTGGCCCGTATTGACCGTGGCACCAGCGTCAATGTCACTGTTATCTCAGGCGGAAACGCCGACAACGTAATTCCCGATTATGCCAGGGCCGCGGTGGATGTGCGAATCCCGGATGCAGATGAAGGTCAAAGAATCGATAAATGTTTTCAATCCCTTGACCGCAATGTTCACACGCCCGGTGTTCGGGTCGAGGTGCGCGGGGGGATCAATCGTCCGCCGATGGTGCCCTCCGACAAAACATTGCAGTTATGGGAGAAAATCAAAGGAATCGGTGAAGGGATCGGTCTAAAAATGGGTTTGATGACCACCGGCGGCTGTTCGGATGGCAACTACACTGCAGCCCTGGGTATCCCCACTGTCGATGCAATGGGTACCCGCGGCGGCTGCGCCCACAGTGCAGATGAATATATCGAATTAGACAGTATCGTACCAAACATGCACCTGATGTACGAAACGATCAAAGCTTTTGCAGATGGTCGGATTAAATGACTCAGACAGCAAAATATTGTCTGGACTATAAATCTTACCCATTGACAGCCGTTATAACCTTGTTATTATTTATGTTATCAACATTCTGATTTTCAAAATCGGAACAATCGATACCTGTAAGAGGTTACCGTCATGACATTCCACTCGGGTCTTAAACTAATCAGGGTATTCTCATATATACGGCTGCTCACGATCAGTGCCGCTTTCATGATCGTCATATTCGGCTGTTTTGATAATTACGGGAGGCTGCGGCGCAGCGCCGAAGTTCAAACCATGTTTGAAACCGGTCAGCTCCCATCCGAATATAATTATTTTTTTTATGGCAATCGTAACCACCCCTATGCAGTAATGGGTCTTGAGCCGGACTGGACGCTTCATTCCAAAATATGGCGCAAAGTCGAATTGAACACCGAGGAATTCAAACATATGACCAAGTGGGTTTGGGAGGATCTCGGTTATTACAAATATGGGGCGAATATTCTAAATCCAGAATTTGAAAAGATTGGGATAATTTATACGAGTTCTTGGATGGCCGCAGTGAAAGTCGATAAAGACACCAAAACTGTCGAGGTGATGCCCCACGTCAATATTACCGATCCTTGATATTTAATTTTCGACATTTTTCCAAGAAATGGTTGGGCCCTGTTCAGTATTTTTTAAGGTTGTGCTTTACTGAACCTATCCCTAAACCGGTTATTTGCCGGTCTCAGTTGCCGCCAGTTAATTTCTCCGATTTCACAAGTCTCGATGATTCCGCCGGGCTTTACAATTAAATTACATTTCTGCTTGATCATTTTGACGAGGACCGATAGGTATTGACATACGGTTGGCTTAGGTTGGCTTAACGCAATCGTAGCAACATTCGGGTGTGCAGAGGCAGAGACATTGAATCAGAACATCTATCCGATTGTTGCAAATCTATTCTTAGGGCAAAAACGAGCTACTAGACAATGGCGGCTAACCCTCAATCATTCCCAAATCTGACCGGTCTCTATATCCGAAATTTAGCAGCTAATCTGATCGGCAATCTCACCATTGCTTTGCTCAATATCGTTACCCCGCTAGAATTCCTGAAAGATTGGAAGGTCTTTATCTCACAGGGCGGCTGGGCCATCGTTCCCATTTTTATTCTGACAGCCTGTATCATCGCCACCTTTCTGCAATTTTTCATCCAACATCCCATATCCAGCTATTTGAGCCGCCTTGCCCATGGTGAGACAGCCAAAAACCCGCTAAAACTGAAGGTCGAACAGCGGCTTATCAATCTACCGGTCTTAATTGGGTTGACCAATTTTGGCATGTGGCTGGTTTTGGATATTATCTTCACGCCCCTGATGTACTTTCTTTTAGAAATGAAGCTGAGCGGCTTTATTTATAACTTCTTTCGGATTTTAATGGTCGGGTTGATTACCTCGTTTATTTCCTTTTTTTTAATCGATGATTATACGCGGCAAAAAATTGTGCCCGTTTTTTTCCCTGACGGCCGGTTAACCAAGGTACCCGGCACGGTAAACATCTCTATTCTGCGGCGAATTCGGGTACTATTCGGAGTTGGCACCAATGCACCCATGG
>JASFSK010000344.1:0-5725 GCA_050114455.1 Desulfobacterales bacterium
TCTGGATAGCTTTTGTTTGCTTTTCCGACGTGATTTAACAAAAAAAATAGGCTGGTTTGACGAACAATTGGGTGCACAGGGTTTTGAAGATGAAGACTACTGTTTGAGGGCGGCGCTTGAGGGATATGCAAATCAGATTGCAGGTGACGTTTACCTTCATCGCCTGAAACACAAAGCACCTGCCCGAAGCAAGAAGAATTTTAACTTAAAATGGAGCGGTGCCGATGTTCAAAGCCCGACAGGCAAGCGCCATATTGCATTTAGAGCTGTCGAAAAAGCGAATACGGCCGCGGAAGAAGGTAGAATCGATCTGGCGGTAGAACTTTTCCTACAGGCCATCGGCCTGTTGCCGGAGTACAAGGAAAACTATTTTAAACTGGCGGAAATGCTGATCAACACCAAAGGGTTCAAGGACGCCCTGGATGTATTAAACGAGCTTCCAAAGGGTGATCCCGATGCAAGGCACCTGGCGCTTGCTGCCTGCTGTAAGGAGGGCCTGGAGCTCTTTGAAGAGGCGGAAGGGTATGCCAACCAGGCTCTTGAGATCAGCCGATGCCCCACATCGGCGCTTAACACCAAGGGAATCATAGCTTTTAGGCGCGGCGATAAGAACGCCGCAGAATCTTATTTCGCTCGCGCCATCGAAACCGATCCCGGCTTCGGTGAGGCTTATACCAACATTGGTGCCCTCAGGTGGGAGGCAGGGCTAAAAGATGAGGCGCTGAGCTTATACGAACGTGGGTTTATTCTATCGCCCACGGTTCCTGATATTGCCTTTAACTATCATTGTGCCTTATCCGATCTATGTGAATACAAGCAGGCTGAAAATGTCCTTCGTGACGCTGCTGCTGTCCATCCGTGCAATAAGAAGATAAGATACATGCTCATCGATAGTCTCCTTCATCAGCAGAAACATGGCATGGCCATGCAAGAAATCGAAAAGGCCATTGCCGACTTTGGCTCTGACGAAGGGATTTTGTCGTCAGCGCTCGGAATCAGAGAAAATATCGGCCCATTAACGATTGACGGGAAAACAGCCAGTGGCAACACGGTTTCACTTTGCATGATCGTTAAGGATGAGGAAGAGCATTTAGCAAGATGTTTGCAGAGTGTTGGGCCGTTGGTTGACGAAATTATCGTCGTAGATACCGGATCAAAAGACCGATCCAGGGACATCGCCAAGGTATTCGGAGCAAAGGTCTATGATTTTGAGTGGGCGGAAGATTTTGCCGAAGCCAGAAACTATTCGCTTTCAAAAGCAACCGGTAAAGTGGTTTTTGTTATGGATGGCGATGAGGTGATATCACCTCTCGATTATGAGCTGTTCAGACGGACTGCCAGACAATCAAGCCGTCAGCGCAGTGCTTTCACAATTAATACCAGAAACTACACTATGGATAACAATCTGGTGGAATGGGTTGCAAACGAGGGATACTACGATGTCGAAGAGGCTGGCACGGGATGGACTCCCAGCGCTAAGATAAGGCTTTTTCCCAATGATCCGCATATTCGTTTCGATTTTCCGGTGCATGAAATGGTGGAGCCATCCTTACAAAAATTGGGGATTGCCATGAAATTCTGCAAAATCCAGGTACACCATTATGGAAAACTGAACAGGGATAAAAGCGATAAAAAAGGAGAGGCCTATTATGAGATTGGCTGCAAAAAACTCGAAGAAATGGGAGATTCACCGATTGCTTTGAGGGAGCTTGCCATCCAGGCCGAAGGCCTTAAAAAGCACGAGGAGGCGGTCGCATTATGGAAAAGATTCATCGCCATTGTGCCCGATGAGCCTAAAGCCTACATCAACTTGGGAATTTCGAATTGCAATCTGGGACAATTTGATAAAGTCTTGGCCTCAGCGGAAAAAGCCCTGGAGTTGGCACCGGATTTAAAAGAAGCACATTTCAACCGTGCTCTGGCAAGTCTTCACCTGGGGCATCCTGATCAAGCCATTGAAATCCTGGAAAATTTGTGTCATAAAATGCCCGAATACCTGCCGGCACGCTTTATTCTGGCAGCAGCCTGGTGCTGCAGGGAAGACAAAAAAAGAGGGATAGCGCTTTTCAAAGAACTGTCCGGGACGGCAATTGGGCCCGGGCTTGCAATTCGAGTTCACGAACTGGCCAGTCGGTTTGTTTTGCTTCAACGACCGGATTACGCCTTGGCGCTTCTGGATGCCGCTATCGACAGCCAAAATGCGAATAAAGACGTCCTCGACCTTTATGCTGATTGTTTAAAACTGACAGATTTACATAAAAAAACAGGGACCTATGAATAGAGTGCCCAATACCGGGGAAAAGATCAGCAGGGTTATTTCACATCTTTTGGAACATTTCTCAATCCTGCCGCGATGTTGCGGTTAATCTCAATGATGGCCGTCAACTTTTCAGGGGTTGGAAAGGCTATTATTTCGAAGATGCGTTTGTCGATAAAAGAGGCCAGGCGGAGAAGATTTAGTTTGACCTGCCGAGGGAGGGGGTTTTCTTTATTGGAGAGTTCGGCTTGAAAAATACTCCATATCTTCTGGGTGTACTTCAACGCTTCGTCCAGCTTTTCTTCTCGTCTGGCGGCATTCCAACTGTCCTGGCAGCGTTTAAGTTTCAGCGCCGCCTGGGTGAGGACCCTCGCCTCTGTCTCACGTCCGGACATGGTTGTCCTGTCCACATTTTCATAAGCCTTCAATGCATTACTGTACACAGCTGATTGCCTCCTTTTCGTATGCTATTAGCTTTTTAGCCAGCTTGAGTGCCGGGTAATATTTATCACTTAAAATGTATTCGCTGATTTTATCAATCAGACCTGTCGTACTTGGGGCGGCCAGAACAAGTTCTTTGGCGAGCTTTAGATAGATATTTTGGTGGTTGTCCCGGTTTTTTTCATCAATGTACATCAGTTGGATAGCAAAGTATATCCTTTTGCACGGCGAATTGGCATCCTTTTCGCTGAGGATATCTTTTTGGCGTAAGATGGGTACCTCGTATTTAATAATCAGATCGCTGTTGGCGCAGCTGCCGTTGGAGATTACGGTGCCGCCAAGGATCATTTTTTCTCTGGGTTTCAACGTTATTTTTAACGGCATATCAACTCAATATGTCCCAAAACGCAACTATGTTTTACTGCTGGGTTACGGATTTTGGTCGGGAAGAGGGGATCCCCTTCCCGACCCATATGATGGCAATGGCAATCGAATATCGTCAGTCGTCAGTTTGCGTGTGGGTTAAAACAATCTCAAAACTGACTGGGCGGCTTGTGAGGCCAGACTCAATGAAGTAGTACCCAAGGCCTGACGTGTCTGAAGCATCAGCATGTTCGCACCTTCCTCGTTCATGTCGGCATTGGTCAGGTTGGCCACGCCGTCTTCCAGGGTGTTAATCATCTTGTCTGTAAAATCCTGCCGCGCGGTGATAATGCTCAGGTTGGAGGACAACTCCTTTGCTTCCGTCCGCAAAGTTGTCTTGGCAGCGTCAAGATCGGTGATGGCGGCTTCGATATTGGTATTGGCAGCCCAATTACTGGCCGCAGCTTCAATCCGGAGTCCGTCTGTTGCTGTAGCGCCGGCACATCCGTTGAAGCCTTCCAAGTAAATGGAGTTGGTCCCATCCGCGTTAAAGGAAACTGTCAGGTTGCCGGACTGCAGGAAGTTGATCCCTTTATAACCCGAATCTTCGGCCAGATCGCTTATTTTGTCCCTTAATGTGTTAAACTGGGCAGCCAGGGCGGAACGCTCAGTTGTTGCCGAGGTGTCAACCGAAAGAGCGGATTGGGCGGTTGCCTTAGCGGCTGCAATCAAGTCGGTAATGGCCTCGATGCCGTTACTGGCGGCCTTGATGGTCTGAATGGCCTCGCCCATGGCATCCTTGCGGAAATTCAAATCATTGGCCCGCTCCTGGTGATTCTGAGCTGCGAAAAAGTTGATTGGATCGTCTAGAGCTGTCTGAACCCGCTTTCCCGTAGCAAGACGGCTTTGGGTCAGTTCCATCAATTTTGAGGTTTGCTGAAGTGAAATTAGATTCTGTCTCATACCTGAAGTTAATGTGATAGACATAGTTTTTCTCCCTTTTCTAGGTTTTATTTCGGCTTTCATGCCATTTTGTTAAAATCTAACTTATTTTTATCAGGCAAGTAATCGGTCCGCTTTTTTTAAGCCTCCTTTCCGGACCCGTATTTTGCCTACGCCACATTTATCGGAAAAAATTAGTCTGACTTTAGCTGTTTTTTCTTTTTTTTCTTTTAAGTTTCTGAATTCCTTGATAACTTAGACATTATAATCAAGATGCAATCTCACCAAAAGGTTGATTAAGATATGCAACAAATCATCCCTATTTTTTCACAGCCGGCAAGAGATACAGATGACTCCGATTAATATTGCAGATCTGAAACCAGGCATGGTTCTGGCCAAGGCGGTCCGGAATCCGCAGGGAGTGTTACTGCTGGATGCCGGAACGAAAATTACAAAAAAAAACATACGAATTTTTAAATCCTGGGGAGTGATTGAAATTCTTATAAAAGGGGACTCGAATCCTCCCAATAAATCAAATGAACAGTCAGCGGAAGGCACCGAAGATACCGATGAATTGGAATTGAAAGCAAAATTTGCCGACGTAATGGATGATCCGGTGATGGTTGAAATCTTCAAAGCGGCAAGAAATTCAATGACAAAGAATTTATCGAGCAGCGAACGTGAAAAATAAAAATCCCGATCCTCAAAAAATTATCGCCAGAATCGAAGATCTGCCGACGCTGCCGCGTACCGTCTTAAAAATCACTGAACTGGTCAACGATCCCAAATCTTCGGCCAAAGACCTCGCCAGGGTGATCACCGATGACCAGATATTAACGGCCCGACTGCTGAGACTGGTCAACTCATCTTTTTATGGATTGCCCCGACGTATCTCCACTGTAACCGGTGCCATCGTTTTAATTGGTTTTAATGCCATTCGAAATTTGCTTTTGACCACATCCGTATTTGATCTATTTGTCGGCAGGTCTAAAGAAAAGCAGCGGAAACAGGAAATGTTTTGGGATCACTCGTTAGGATGTGCCGTGGGGGCGAAAGTGATTGGCAATTTCCTCCATCATGATAATATCGAAGAACTATTTGTAGCCGGCCTCCTTCATGATATCGGCAAAATAATCGAAATGATGTTTCAACCGGATGCGTTTTCAAAAATTACGCGCGTCATCGACCGGGAGAACATTTTGATGATTGAAGCCGAAAACAGAGTTTTGGGCTACAACCATGCCGCTACCGGTAAGTTGTTGGCTGAAAAATGGAATTTGCCGGTTAAACTGGTGCACATAATTGCCAACCATCACCAGCCGAGTGTTGCCGGTAGTTTTTCCATGGAAGCGGCAATTGTTCATCTGGCAGATATTTTTTGTCGTGCTTTGAATATGGGATTTGGGGGTGACAAGAAAATCCCACCTTTAGATAGGGTTGCCTGGAAAAATCTGAAAATACCAATCAGCGCCATTGAAAGCTTAATGAAAACAATGCAAGAAGAATACAGTGATATCAGATCTTTCATTTCCTGATTATCAAACTTAAAGATCCTGATTTCGGGGACATCTCGACACTCATTTTTTGCAAAATAGAATTAAATAATTTGCAAAATGCATAAAAACACTAATATTGTTTTGGGTTCCATTTTTGGCTCAAAGAAAACCAGGTGATGAGGCCATATCCTGTTGAAATAATGGATAACATATTAATTATGCTACC
>JASFSK010000345.1:0-5725 GCA_050114455.1 Desulfobacterales bacterium
AGATTCACCAGCATGAAATGGGTTTGACCCGCATGTTTCGCGACGGTCTTCTGGATCTGGATGGCGTTATTCTTTATTGCCAGGAGGATTTGACCGATCATATCGGCGTCATCAGCTTCAATGTCGCCGGCATGGAGGCGCTCGATGTGGGAACCCTCCTGGATGGCGAATACAATATTGCCTGCCGCACCGGACTGCATTGCGCCCCGCTTGTGCATGAACAACTGGGCACCGCTAATAGCGGCGGTGCCGTTCGGATCGGAATCGGCCCTTTCAACACTGCCGATCATATCAAGTCTGCGATCGAGGCCATTGGAGAAATTGTCGACTTTAATAAGAGCAAGTAATTGTACCAGTTACTTCAGGATCTCTGAATGTTGGTAATTTCGGAATCAAGCTATGAATGATAGGAATCCTCCTCCAACCTGGCATGAAGAAGCTGACGTCATTGTTGTCGGCAGCGGTTTTGCGGGTTTGGCCGCTGCCATTGAAGCAAAGCAGGCAGGCTGCTCCGTCATCATCCTTGAAAAAATGAAAGGTTATGGCGGAAATTCCACTATCAGTGACGGCGTCATTGCCGCTGCCGGTACTCCCATGCAGGCAGATCTTGAAATTGCTGATTCTGCACAGCAGATGTACAAGGATATGCTCACAGCCGGTCTCGGGCTCAATCAACCGCAATTGGTTCGGGTCCTGACTGAAAATTCCCAAGAGACTTACCAGTGGACGATCGACTTTTTAGGCGTCAAATATCTGGATCGAATCGATCAGTTCGGCGGACACTCGCTTCCCAGATGCCATACGACCGACAACCGATCCGGTTCGGCCATCATCCGGCAGATGCTATTAAAAGCCGATCAATTGGGAATGAAAGTCAGGACAAAGACATATTTACAAAAGATCTTTCAGAACTCCAGGGAGAGGGTTTGCGGACTGCTTGTGAGGGAGGGATATCAGTACCCGGATCCGGCGAGTGGGACTGCCAAATATATAAAAGCCTCAAAAGCGGTTATTTTGGCGACTGGAGGGTTTGCCAACGACATTGAAATGAGAACCAGTCAGGATCCAAGGCTAACCCGAGATATCGGCAGCACCAATAAGTTCTCAACCACGGGAGAAGCTCTGAGAGAAGCGCTGCGAATAGGGGCATTGCCGGTACATCTTTCGTGGATTCAACTGGGACCCTGGGCATGTCCGGACGAAAAAGGCTATGGCGTCGGACCTGATTTTGCCAGCTATATCGCATTCCCCTACGGAGTTATGGTGGATCCCAAGACCGGTCGTCGATTTGTCAATGAGTTGGCAGATCGTAAAATACGCGCTGATGCGATCCTGCAGGTCGGCCACCCTTGCATCGGAATTGCAGATGAAGAGGGGGTCAAAGCATCGGGGCGTACCATAACACAGTGTTTGCGAAAAGGGGTCGTGAAAAAGTTCGATCAAGTTCACGAGATTGCCGCTTTTTACCGAATACCACTTCAGCCTCTAAAGAATACTATCGAGCAATTTAATCGGTCTGTCCGGCACCGATTGGACAATGATCAAAACAAACCGATACTCTCGAATGCTCAGCCATTGAGTCATCCGCCTTATTTCTGCATGCGTCTGTGGCCGAAAGTGCACCATACCATGGGAGGCGTTTTGATAAATACCAAAGCCCAGGTGCTCAATTTATCATTCCAGCCCATCGATGGTTTCTTTGCGGCCGGGGAAGTTACCGGCGGTGTTCACGGCGCCTGTCGGTTGGGCAGCTGCGCAATTATCGATTGTCTGGTCTTTGGGCGTATTGCGGGAAAAAATGCGGCGGCTTTGAGGTAAGATTGATTGTAATAGTTAACAGGTTCAGCGTTCCAAGGTTCAAAGGTTTTTTTTCAAGTAGTTTAGGAAATCATAAATTTGTGAACCTACATATATGCGATGCGATGCTAATTTCGAAAAGTATCTCACCGCAGAGATCGCCGAGCACACAGAGAAAATTAAAATTGTTTTACTTTGCGTTCTCCGCGAGCTCTGCAGTGAACTGAAAAGTTTCCTTTTAGTTCAAAATCTGTGTTTATCCGAGTCAATCCGTGTCCCGAATTTTAAATGTCGTTCGAAGATAGTTTTCAAGATCGACGAGCAGGGTAGACTGGTGATCGATCAGATCGCCGGATTTTTTCAAATGCTTGATCTCATTCAAGGCTTCAATCGGCGTTAAGCGAGGCTTTTCACGGTAGTCGACAATCGCATCCGCTTCCCTGGCCGCTTGGACCCGATCCATATAATTTTGGAATTCTGCGGCCAATTTTGCAGGAAGGGCAGCCGGGTAATTGCGGCAAATAACCCGCAAGCAGAGCGCGCGGGCATCCGGGCTTGAAAATTGATCTATCAGATCGATTTTATTTTCCAGTGAAGCCCGGTGAAATTTTCGACACAACAATTCATCGGCCCGGGAATAGAACCCAATTTGATAAAGACTCGCATCGGGGTCTAAATTCGGGATGAACGGGTAGCGATATTCACGGTAATATTCAACGATTGTCTGGAAAATATCGTGATTTTCTTTTAGCCATTTCAGGTTTTCATCAACTACACCAGCCCGCTTGCTGGTGATTTTTTTCCAGTATCGATCGTGAGGCGGCAGCAATATTCCCGGCTCTCCCATGCGCTTGCGGACAACCCAGGTGTTCTCGTCGATAGACTCAGGAGTGACATCGCGCAGCTGTGGTAGATCCAATCGCAGCCACAATGTTTGATTCGGGTAAGGGATGGATCGCCCGATGGAGATCACAGGGATCTGATAATTTTGATCAGGGCCGTATTCGCCACTAACCATCAAGCCCAGACCGTGTTGGCCCGCACCGCTTTGCATTGCCACCGGCAGGTCCTTTAACCGATGTGCATCGGTTTCCTTGTCAAAATAGCCTTCTAAATATCGCCAGATTTTCTTTTTTTTGATAAAACGGCGTGCCAATTCAATCGTGGCGGCCACGTCTACGACAGCATCGTGGGATTGACCGGCTACAAGTCGGTTGGCGGTATTGAGGTGTTCTAGTTTTAAGGACAGCTTGCCGTCAATTTCAGGCCACACCAGCACCTCCTTTTTGTAAAGCTGGTAGATAACGGCAATCGGGAACAAATCCATGCGGCTACAGCCGTTCTTGTACTGGTGGGTATAAGGCGGCAGTAAATTTCGGTGAAATGAAAACCGCATGAACTCGTCATCGAACCCCATGGTGTTATAACCAATGCTGGTTGTACCGGGTTGATTCATCAAGCGATGAATTTGCGCAACGGCCTCGTATTCACACAACCCCTTGGAAAATTCAGGGACAGAGATGCGATTGGTGAGCATTGCCGCCGGAGATGGCACCACGTCCGGCCGCAGCTTAACAGACACCGTATGGCGGTCTATTTCATTCAGCCCGCGATCCGTGCGGATGGCGGCAAACTGCAAGACCTGGTCAAAGGCTTTGCTCAAACCTGTGGTTTCAATATCGTAGAAGAGATAGCTTTTGGTCATGGGAAAGTGGCTGTCGAATTTTAACTCTCATGTGAAACTGCATTCGAAATTACAATTTTGCCACGAAGTCACAAAGACACTAAGGGATGATATATAGCTTAATCTTGGTGCCTTGGCGTCTTTGTGGCAGAATGAACACCATCAAAGTTTCTTTATTTGATCAGACTGGCTGCCTTATAGCCAGTGGCCCCGGCTTATGGGGTTGGTTAAATTGGATCTGAATTTGATTCAAGAGTTTGGGTATTCCTAGAAAGGCGCTGCGGCATAGTAGCTCAGGAAATCTAAAATATCAAAGGATATCAAATTCAGCGGGCGTCAATGCTCAAATCATCCTGGCTGTAACCGAACGCCTCAACAAGCTTAATGGCTGTTTTAACAACCTCGTCGGGTGCTATTCTGGTTTCGACATAGATATCCGTTTCCTGGATTTTTTCCGGTATCCTCAGCTGATCTGAATAGCGGGAAAAGTATGGTTTTTGATTGTCTGATATCCACAAAACTTTTTCGAAATCTTTTTCGTGGTTTGAGGATAGGTAGTCGCAAAGGATCGGGAGGACCTCATCCCAGGCGCGAACGATATGGGAATGTCCAATAAAGGTAAAAGATTTAATGGATTTTTCTGAGTAGCTTTCGACTTTTTTGGTGCTTTCGTTATCACGACTTTCCTGGGAAGGTGCTGAAGCGGATTCATCTTCGCTATCGAATGTTTCGGGTTCCAGACTGGTAGAGGGTGGTGCGGTCACGCTGCTGGGAATATCCGTTAACATCCATTTATCTACATGTTGACCCAGAAAATTTTCGATCGACTTAATATCGACTTTAAAGCCACAAAGGTTCTCGGTCTCTAAACTTAACAATTCAATAAAAATTTTGTTGGGCTGAGAAATGATCTGGTTCCAGGCCTTGGGCAGAAAATCGGCCGCCATTTTTTGTTGTTTGTCACGGATAAGCGTTTTGGCCGATTTCAAGGCTTGTCCGTTGGAGACTTTATCTTTGGTAAGCAAATCGACGACTTTCGGTACGAAGGCATCCGTTTCCTGCTTTAACAAGTCTGCCGAATAAAACCACTTATGACGCCAACTTCCTTTGGATGATGTCAAATAGAACCACCAGGTAGTACCGTTGGTAAGCACACCGATGTCGGCTTTTTCCTCTGCGGCCAGCTCGACAAATTTTTTCTGATGATCGTCTAATTTTTCACCTATTCGTTTTACCTCAACAAAGACTTTGTTTGAATCCCCGACGCGCAGGGCATAGGATACCCGCAATGAGTTTGTTCCATAATCCGGGCAAACTTCGTCAACATTAAAAATATCCCAGCCCAAAGATGATAGAAGGCGCAAAACGACCGCCTGTTTGGTGGAAGCCTCGTCAAAAGAGGATAATTTCTTGTTTGACTTAAGATCTTTGATAAAGTTTTTTATTTGTTTTTGCATGTCTTTCACTTGGCCCCCGATCAGTATAAAAATTTCTAAAGTCTCTGTTATTTATGCTAAAAATGCTTGGATTGTGAAAGAGTTATCGGTAAATAGGATCAAAACTTGAGGAAATATTCATATGGTGTGGTATCGATATTATTTGTCTAAATACAGCGGCTTTTTTATCAGATAGCTCTGTTTTTCTGCGACCATCTTAAGGTACGCTGCTGCCTTGCTTTGTGGATTAATGTGAATACAACGCATAAGTGCTTCGCGGGCTTGCCCATACTGTCCCATTCGCCAATAGACTGCGCCCAAATTAAGGATGGCCTGCTCGAACCGGGGAGAAATGACAAGTGCCTTTTGGTAATAGTCGATGGCTTCGTCAAAATCCCTCAGCTGTGCGAAGCTGGTCCCTAAATTGTTCAGAACATGGATGTGGTAAGGATGAGCGGCATAGGCCTTTAAAAAATCTGAACGTGCCTCCTTGATTCTGCCCAAAGAAAAATTTGCCACACCCCTGTACCAAAGCAAGGGTGTTGATGTTGGATCCAAGGAATAATAGCGCCAATTGGCTTTATCAATATCTGCAATAACTCCTTTCCAATCCTTAGCCCGGTTCGCAGCAATTGCCTTTTTCGTGTACGTTTCGGCTTCAAAACGGGTGTATCCATAGAGCAGGCTAAATACCGATTTAATCAGAATGGTAACATTCAAAAATAATATCTTGTTGCGATTGACTTTTTTTTTAATAGGAAAGGAATGGTGGTAGATGGCGATAGGACCGGAGGCAATAATCATAAAA
>JASFSK010000346.1:0-5716 GCA_050114455.1 Desulfobacterales bacterium
TGGTTTGAACGTAACCCTCCCATTTGTCAATCCTGACCGGATCGATAATGTCGGGACGCAGCAACAGACCGTAAGGCAGCTCTTCAGAGATCATCTGTTGCATTTTAAACGAATACTCTTTTCGTTTGGCCATATCCGTCTCGGTCAAGTAACTATCCAGCAATTCATCAAATCTGGGGTTATCGTAAAAAGATTGATTCCAGCCTTCACCACCACCACTGTAGCTGCGTGACAATTCCCAAATCCAGTCGGCATTGGGACCCGGTTCTTCTTCTCCGATGGCAAAATCCCATTTGTCTTCAGTCGGTGCGTAAATAAAGGCATAGTATGTGTCCAGATCAAGGGTTTTCAAAGAGATCTCGATTCCGATATCTTTGAGCTGTTCTTTCATCAGGGTCGCCAGTTTGAGCTCCGTGCCCCAATCCGATGGCACAATTAATTCCAGCACCATATTCTGGCCGGTTTTGGGATCATTGCGGATGCCGTCATTGTCTTTGTCGGCATAGCCGGCACTGTCCAGGAGTTGTTTGGCTTTTTCCGGGCTGAAATCATATTTGGGCAAATTGGGATTGTAATTTTCCATTTCCGGGTAGATGAAGCTGTCGGCTTTCTTGGCATAGCCCTGATATACCAAATCGACAATCTTATCCAGGTTGGTGCCGTGCATAATGGCTTTGCGGACATTCAGATCCTGGATGGCTGATTTTTTGTGAAGATTAAACGACAGCCAGATGAGTCCAATACCCTCGGATCTGATGATTTTAAAATCTTTGTCACCCTCGAAATCCGGAAGGTTTACCGGACGAATTCCGGTATACCCCATCATCTGCACCTCACCCTTTTTAGCAGCCAGATTCAGGGCCTCCTGACCGCCATAGGCCTTGAATACCATTTCATCGACCGCCGGGGCACCCCCCCAGTAGTCTTTGTTGGTTTCAAACCAGACGTACTGCTTGGATTTGAATTCCCTGAGTTTGTAGGGTCCGGAACCAATGGCTTTCTTGTTGGGGAAGGAGGAGAAATCGTCTTTATAGGGTTCCCAGATATGCTTGGGTAGAATCGGCACCCAGTATATCGGGGGGTAGGGATTGCCGTGTTTGGCAGCTAATTTAAATTCAATTGTAAAATCATCGATGACCGTGACGGATTCAAAGGTTAGATCCGGTACGTCAAAGGAAGGTATATTTTGGGGAAGGTAGGCAAAGGTGAACTCGACATCATTTGCCGTAACCGGTTTGCCATCATGAAACTTGGCATCCTTGCGCAGATAAAACCGCCAGGTCTGCCGGTCCTGGGTCTCCCAGCGGGTGGCCAGGGCCGGCAGGGCTTTGTATTCCGGGGCTGGACCCAGCATCCAGAGTTGATCATAAATCATCGGCCAGAAGGCACTACCCATTTCGGTATACTGCCAGGATTCGCTGGCCCGGGGAGACTCCAGGGTCTGATCGGCGGTAAATCCAACGTTGAATCTAATTTTTTTGGCAGCCACAGCGGGTGTGAGTTGGAACACTAGCAGGGCTGCCAACGCGAGCACCAAGGTTGTCTTGACTGAGACGGAATAATTTGTGTTAGGCATACGACCTCCTTTCAAGGCTAGATCTCGGTTGTCAGTTGGGTGTGAATTTTAACATTCCATTTTTTGATTCCGGCAAAGAAAATGTCCCGTTCCTCTTTGTCCAATACTTCGCAGGGAAAGACACCGACCGGCTTTATTTGGTCGCGCAACAGCATGAGAGATAGAACGGAGGCCGGCACCGAAGTTATCCAGGAGACATCATTGGTTCCCGGTATTTTCTCGCAGGCCTGTACGATGTTGGGGCTATCCGTCCACATTTTGTAATGCCGGTATTCGCCTCCGGCACGTCCCTTGACGTCCACTGCCAATTGCAATTGACTCATGATTTTTTTGTTTTTGACCATTTCGACACATTTTGCGGGCGTCAGGGTCGGGGGTAATGTTTTAAACAAAAAGTCTCTCGGACGAACCTTGACACCCTTGACATCGACAGGTGTTTCATCCATCATCCCCAGACCTTCGATGAGAAAACGCCACATCTCGGAACTCGGATCTCCCAGCTTGAAATCGCAATACTTCACCGGTTTGCCGATGAACTTCGGAATGGTGACCGGCTCTTCGTGGGTATGATAATAGACCTTGCCCCAATGATCGAGGGGCGGCGGAAAATAGTAATCTTCTTCCCCTGAAAAAATAGGTGCATACTTGTACTGGTTGTCTTCCCAGTAAACACCTTGCTCGGCGCAGTCTTCCAGGTAGGTCGTCAACGACCACAACGCCACCGGTTCATCACAGTCGACGATACCGTAGTCTTTGATACCGATATAATCAATTTCATCCAGTTTGTCGACCGCTTCACGGGCCATAATATTGACCAGGCCGGAATCCCCGCCGGCAAGAATCAATGCTTTAAGACCGGCTTCCTCAAATTCACGGGCAAATTCGAACTGCTCGACCAGAAACTCTTGCTGGACGGATTTGCCGGTAGAGCTGACCAGCATTTCATTGGATGCCATGTCTAAATAATTGGCTTTGGCCTGCACGCAGGCCTCTAATATCGGGCGGTCGAAAGCCGGCAGGGTGGCATTGACCACCAGTTCATATGGACCCTGCCTTATCCGGCTAACCATGGCATCGACATCCGAAGCATCAACCGGCTTCACTTTTATTTTGTCCGAGCCCACAAATTGCGCCACTTCCTCGGCCCGTTGGAGGTCAACATCTGCCAGGAGTATTGTCTCTACATCCTCAGCTTTGGACAGAACACCGCTGATGACGTTTCCCTGGGCACCGGCTCCAATGATCATGACTTTTTTCATCATATTACTTATGTCTCCCTAAGTGTGAGTTTTCAATTCTTCTTGAGCGCCCGATAATGAATAGCCGATTAGTCAAAGGCAGTCCCCACATCATGCTTATCCTTGACCAAATCAACCATGATAGATGTCTCTGTTGACAGGACACCGTCTATTCTACTGATTTTTTTAAATATCAGATCCTGGAATTCTTTGAGGGATCGGGAAATAAAATCAACATCGATATCCGTGCCTCCGGTGGTCAGGGCCACCCAGATCACAGCGTCAATCTGCTTGAGTTTTTCGATGACCTTGTCGGCCATTTTCAGATCGATTTTAATTTTCAAATTGCCCGAGATTTTGAAGCCTAGTTTTATCGGATCGGAAACGGCTACAATTTTAATGATGTCATCATCCAAAAGTCGTTTCATGCGGCTTCGAACCGTATATTCGGATACCTCCAGTTCCTGGGCGATGGCGATATTGGACATGCGGCCGTCTTGCTGCAGCAGACGAATCAGTCGGCAATCCAGTTTGTCCAGCTTTTTTTTGCGGGTATTATTGGCCATATTACATTAATATCGAGAAATTTTTTATGAATAAATCTTTTAATCTAGTTATTAGACCAAACTATTTACATTATTCGATCTTTTTGTCAATAATTTTCTTGACATTTTTTTTTAGCTGAGCTATCCGCATAGATGATGCCGAATCCCCAATGTTGTAATCAAGGGGTGAATCAATGGCGCTGAAAGGGGAAAACAATGGGAAAAATACTCGTTGTCGGTGCCGGAGGCCAGGGTGGGCCGTGCGCCGCTATTCTCGCCAGGGATGAAGAGATTTCGGAAGTCCGTCTGGGTGATATTAACTTCGAATTGGCCCAAAGCGTCGCCGCCAAGATAAACGATCCCAAAGTGGTGCCGTTGCAACTGAATGCCGGCTCGAAGGAAGAAGTCATAAAAGCGTCGCAAGGCATGGAGGCCATCATCAATCTAACCCTGATTGATTTTAACGATACGATCCTCGCGGCTGCCTTGGCCGGCAATACCCACTATGTCGACACCGCCTGTGATTACGGCTATCTGAAACAGATGGTGGAGGGTACGCCGTTGAAATTTAACGCTGAATTTCATGACATTGGCAAAACCGCACTGATGGGCTGCGGGGCGACCCCCGGTATGTCGAATGTCCTGATCCGTTATGTCTGTGACCAGATGGATGGAGTCGACAAAATATATCTGCGGCTCGGTTCGGCTGCATTGGATGAACCGGAGGATATTGTCGGTCCCTGGAATCCGGGCTGGTCACCGGAAATTGCCTTGCTGGATTTTGCCGAGAAACCAATGATTTTTGAGGACGGTCGCTATAAAGCAGTGCCGATCTTCAGCCGGCATGAAAACCACCGGTTTCCGGAGCCCTTCGGCACCATGCTGCTGGCCTCGCATTCCCATGAGGAACCTTACACGCTGCCCTACTTTATCGGCAAGGGAATCAAAGAGGTAGATTTCAAGTATCCGGTCGATCTTTTGGCCGGCGCTTTCGTAAAAATGGGCTTTGCCGACGACCGCGAAATTGAGGTCAACGGCGTCAAGGTTATCCCGCGGGATGTGTTGATGCAACTGGTACCGCGGCCGGCCAACGAATTCTTAAATGAAACCGAAGCATCGATAGAAGCATCGAGTGATTTTAGCTGGATCATGGAAATTTCAATCGAGGGCACCAAAGAGGGCCGACGGTATTCTCACTGTTTGACTGAAACCAGCATCCTCGACCGGCAGGCTAAATTGAATCTGTACCGAACATTCGGCACTTCCCATATAGGGGTTGCCCTGCCGGCTGTTGTCGGTGCTAAAATGTGCCTGGCCGGCGAAGCCGATGTCGGCGTAACGTCATCCGAATGTCTCGAACCCGCCGTATTTTTTAAAAGAATGGCGGCGATGGGCCTTCCGGTAGAGTTCAAAGAAACGATTACCCGACATACCCGCATCCAATAATTGTTTTTTCCCAGAGGAGATTTTGGGCTATGAATACCGAAATCAAGGCGGATTTGGTTCTGCAAAACGGTTTTGTCTATACAGTCGACAAACAACATCGCCACACGGAAGCCGTCGCAGTGAGAGACAATAAAATTGCATATGTCGGCCATACTGAAGGCGTCCAGGAATATATTGGCCCAAACACCGAAGTCATCGACCTTACCGGTAAAATGCTGCTGCCGGGGTTTGTCGACAGCCATGCCCACGCTTCTGCCACGATCAATGAAGATGACAGCGTCATGCTGTATCACCTGGAGTCGAAGGAGGCCTATGTCGCCGCGGTAAAATCTTTTGCCGAAAAACATCCCGACATGGATGTCATCTACGGCAACGGTTGGAATAATGAAGCATTCCCGCCCCTGGGCCCTCTCAAGGAGGACCTGGACAGGGTGGTGAGCGACCGACCGGTATCGTTGATGTCCAACGACGGCCATTCAATTTGGGTCAATACCCGGGCTCTCGAAATGGCCGGTGTCACCAAAGATACTCCCTGCCCCTATGGCGGTATGATCGAGATGAATCCTGCGACCGGTGAACCCAGCGGCACAATCCGCGAAACCGCGCGGGATCTGGTTCAGAATGTATTGCCGCCCTATACCGTTGAGCAAATGAAAATCGGTATTCGTGAGTTCATGGCCGAAGCGGCCAGGGTTGGGATTACCACCGTACACGATCCCATGCTTTTATTGCCGGACAGTGATGGGCAGCTCAACGGCTACGGGTCGGCCCGCAACTGCATCCCGGCTTATGAGGCACTGCTTGAAAACCGGGAGATGACCCTTCGCGTCCGCGGCACGATCCTGACCGATCCGACCAAAGGAGACACCCAGGTGCCGGCAATTGTCTCGGCTTGTAACCGCCAGCAAAAT
>JASFSK010000347.1:0-5711 GCA_050114455.1 Desulfobacterales bacterium
GAACAAATAATAAACAAAGATTTGACATTGTCAAAGATTAATTTGTCTTGTCGGGGAATATCGGCGTGATCGTCTGAACATGATTAAATTCCACCGCAGAGCTGCAAAGGACGCAAAGATGAGCTTTAGGTTTTGCCTACAGGGCTTGAGTCATTTTATTTGCCGTCCTCTCAGCGGCAAATAAAAAGAATCACGCTTAGCGACCTTTGTGTCTCGGCGGTGAATATATTACTGAAAAACGTCACCGTCTTGGGGAATAACAGCACTAAGGCAGGCATCCAGAATTATTCGAAAATAGTGGATTCCCGCCTGCGCGGTAATGACATCAACGGATGATTTAAGGCTTTTTACGAAACCATCAAATGTAAGAAACAGCAGGTACCAGCGGGAGTGGCGCCAGCCCTCCCAGGGTGGTCTTTTATACTCCGATCTGTCGGTGTCCCTGATTGTAACGGACAAAAAAATGCCACTTCCTCAGGAAGTGGCATTTTTTCTTTTCAGGATGTTCGACGTATTGTCAGTAAATCAGCGGCCAACAGCAGAGGATCGTTTCAGCCCCTTTCAGGGGCCTTTCTCAATCCTCCAGCTGCTGGTGGACTCTGATTACTTGACAGTGTTGTAGTGGATGACTGCAGCAGGTTCCAGGATCCGGAAGGTGAATGATTCGGTGAAATATAGCTTTACTTTATCGGAGCTATGGGAATGGTAGCCGACCGCCATGTCTTGCCCGAGAATGATTTCCAGATCGCCGCCGCGCTGTGACAGCATAAACGCTTCGTTTTCATATTTGCCGGTAAGGTAGGGGCTGAGCACAACCTGGCCGCCCAAAATATTTTCTGCCTGCATTTTGACCGGGTAGCCTTGCAAATGCGCTGACATGAGGCTCCAAAGCTTCGGGCCGACGACAAAAGCATAAGGGCCTTCGACCGAACGCCCGGTAAATCGCGTGATCCCTTCGGCGATGGCCTCAAGTAATTGCTCAGGCTTTGAGCCCATCGAAAGACATTCGCCCTCGGTACAGAGCGCCAGCCCCCGGATATTTGCTTCAGGCAATCCGTGGTAGATGACACTTTCTTCGAAAATAGCAATGTTTTTGGCAGCTTCTTCCAGACTGGCGAGGTCGACATCCTTGGCACCGCGGACCACATTGTCAAGCTCAATGACATCAAGTTCAAAGGGTATCCGCGTCTCGACCAGATGATGGACCTTGTGAATGCCGTAGGTGACGGCATCTTTGGGCTGCTTTTTGGGAAATTCCAGTCGGCCTTCGGGAACCCCTGGAAAATCGGTTCCCATCGGGCCGGTGACTTCGATGACTTTTCTGGCCGACATGATCGCCTTCAAGCTTCGGATCGCCTGCTCATCAATTTCCATCCAGGCTTCGGCGGGAATCGGTGCCAACTCTCTTTTGAGGATGTCCATTTTAGCTCCTTTCACTATTGGGTAGACAATTAAAATTTGGTTCAGTTCAGGGTTTCAAACTTCCGATGCCCAGACCCAGTGCGGTGGTGTTTCCCGAACTGACGACCGGCGACTTTGGTTGTCCGGCTGATGTGGTGGTCTGGGTTGTTATCTTGCCGGGAACCTCGGGTAACTTAATCCCCAAGAGTTTGTTTTTGGCCTCGACAAACAGCTTGCCGAGGGCGTCAAGATCCTCGGCCGAGATTACCTGTTGGGACAGCGGGAAAATCTCCATTTCTTCCTCATCCAAATGATGGGTGGTATATTCCCCTAATCCTTCAATTTTTATGGGAAAGTGTTCGTGGTCGCTTGGAAAGCCCTCTGCATCCTTGATGATAAGTTCAATGATGTGATGCTCATTGACTGCCTCCAGGGAATCATGTTCCGCCTCGGGTATTGTTTTCAGAATATCATAGAAGTACTTTTCTTCCATGGTGTGATGGACAATCAAATGGCGTGTAAATTCTTCGAACGCCTGCGGGTCGTTTTCAGATTGGGCATAAAGTTGTCTTAACGTAGTATGGTGTGCAACCAGTTCATCGGTGATGCTCATAATGCCTCCATCCTTTAAAGGTCTTCGGTAGGTTGTTTAATGTGCTGTTGGATCTTTCAGACAAAGCTTGGCGCCCCTGCGCTGGCGATCCCGTCGTCGGGGGGTCAAAGATTAATGGCTGTCTCTGAATTAAGACAAAAATATTGACTGGAATGTCTAAAAGATGTGAACGGTTCTGTCAAATATTCGATTGGGGAAAGACACCTTTCCAATTTAATGCACTATATGGACTTACTATCGGGACCCTGCCAGAATCTGATTAGAATGTCAAGCCAATTCGTCGCTGCCCAAACACCGGTCTCACTCACTTAAATATACACAATGATAAGAGGTATTGCATGGCGAAAAATTGCATTTTCGGTTGGAGTCGGCGGCGCAGGCTTTGTTGCTGCCGACGCCGCCGGGCAGTTGAGTTGAATTAATTTGGCACTAGCGAGCTACGAAACTTGAGGGGTTGGAATTGACACACCATCAGCTTCTTCCGTGCTGAGGAGTTCACTTTCGATATCTTTTCCCTTCAAGTCTTGATAGGCATTTGCTGCGCCCTCGGGTGTTGTGCGGATAGGGAACTTGAAGCGTTTAATGGTCCCATTTCTAAATTTACAGGTCCACATAACATCTTCTGTTCCCAGCATCGGCATGACATTGCTGCCGAGAGGCACAAAATCGGCATAACCCCGAACTTCAATTGCCTGGGTGGGGCAAATTTTGACACACGAGAAGCACTCCCAACACTGATCCGGCTCCTGATTGTAAGCCTTCATCTGGTCGGGGTCCAATACCATAAGGTCATTGGGACAAATGTACATGCATGCTGTCTTTTCCCCACCTTTACACCCATCGCACTTATCTGCGATAACGTAGGATGGCATAAATAACCTCCTGATGGTTTTAACAGATGACAGACCTGCCGGTTTATCCGGCCGGCCCCACCTGTCATTGTACCGTTTGGCACAATATGTTTAGCGGCCTTACCTGCTCAACACTCCCAGGTTTTTGTTCAATAATAGTTTAGGTCTTGATTGACGCGAAGTCTTTAATTAGACAGAAAATAGACATCGTGGCAGAATTGTCAACCGGTATGCTGGACCATCGACTGATTTCGAAGAATTAGTTCTGTTTAATCGGCGATTCAGGGACAAATTCAGAATCAGCCCCGACGGTCAAATGGGGTGATTGTGTAACGTCCCAGTGGGTGGGGAAAGGAGGTTAAACATCAGCGGCTATCAGCAGTCAGGTGGCCCGGGCCCCTTCCAGGAGCCATAGTCTCCGCGGGTGGTCGCTGATTTCCGCTTACCGGAACTTTTTGCACGATTTGATCCGGTCTCAGCAGTTTATCGATTTTCAGTGTGGTCGTCCCGCTGTTTTTCAATCATTTTCTTGGTTTGGTTTATCCGTTTGGTGATCAAAATTGATCTAGGACAACTCTGGGTGCATTTAAAGTGATTCTGGCAGGGCCAAACGCCATCCGGGTGATCTAAGGTCGGCAGGCGATCCGTGAATCCCTGATCGCGAGTGTCCGCTAAAAAACGGAAGGCCTGGGCAATGGCTGCCGGCCCTAAAAAGGCCGGATGGTCTTCCGGAATCGGGCAAGCGGAATAGCACGAGGCACACAAAATACAGTTGGTTGTGTCATCAAAAACCATTCGCTCTTCCTGGGATTGGATGCGCTCTTTTTCCGCGGGCAGCGTGTCATTGATCAGATACGGTTTGACCGCTTTGTACTTTTGGAAGAATTCAGTCTGATCAACGATCAGATCGCGTTGCACCGGGAAATGCCGCAGTGGTTCAATGGTAATGGTATCGCCTTCCCGGGCAGTCAAGTCTTTTATCAAGGTTTTGCATGCCAACCTATCCTTGCCGTTGATCCGCATGGCATCAGAACCACATACCCCATGGGCACAGCTCTTGCGAAAACCCAGGGTACCGTCCTGAAAGCGCTTAATGGTCATTAACGCATCCAGCAAACGATCACTGGGACTCACATCAACCGAATATTCCTGAAAATAGGGCTTTTCATCACGTTCGGGGTTGAAACGCTTGATTTTGAGAATGATTTTCATAGCCATGTCCTTGTATATCAATATGTCCGCGGTTTGGGTTCCCATATGGTGGTGTCGACCGGCTTGTATTCAATACGAACCATCCCATCGCTTAAGTAGGCCAAGGAATGTTTCAGCCAGTTGTCATCATCACGGTCTGGAAAATCTTCACGACTGTGAGCACCCCGGCTTTCCCGGCGATTGACGGCGGATGCTGCAGTGAGCAGCGACAAGTCAAGCAAATTACGCAGTTCGATGAGTTCCAGCAAATCGGTATTGAAGGCACGCCCGGTATCCTGCACACGCACTTGCCGATATCGGTCGAGTAAATCCTGAATTTGCTCGACAGCCGCCTGCATGTCGTGAGCGTTGCGGTATATACCGACTTTTTCCATCATTAGGGTTTGCATTTCATCCATGATATGCCCGCCATGGGGTCCCGGCCGGCCGTCGGTGAGCTGCTTGATCCAGTGATTGGCCGTTGCAGCCGCATCCCGGCTGGCAGTCGGGGTCTCCACTTCTTTGACATAGTCGCCAATATGCTGGCCGGCGCGTCGTCCAAAGACCACCAGGTCAAGCAGACTGTTGGTCCCCAGTCGATTGGCACCATGTACCGACACACAGGCACACTCGCCGGCGGCATACAAGCCTTCGACAATCGTTCCCTTACCGTCTTTGATCACCCGCCCAAATGAATCTGTCGGAATACCTCCCATTGCGTAATGCGCCGTGGGTAGAACCGGTATGGGATTTTCAGCCGGATCGATGCCCAGATAGGTCTGACAGAAACTGCTAATGTCCGGCAGCTTTGAGCGCAGGACGTCCCTGCCAAGATGCGTGGCATCCAGGTGAACGTAATCGTCGATCTTACGATCGCCTCGGATACCCTTGCCGGATCTGATTTCAGTTAGAATCGATCGGGCGACGATGTCCCGCGGCGCCAAATCAAGTAGTGTCGGAGAATAGTGTTCCATGAACCGGTTTTCATCCCGATTGCGAAGGATACCGCCTTCGCCCCGCACGGCTTCCGAAATTAAAATACCAAGTCCTTTGATGCCGGTTGGATGAAATTGGAAAAATTCCATATCTTCCAACGGAATCCCGCTTCGGGCGCATATTGCCGGACCATCACCTGTGTTGGCATGGGCATTGGATGTAATCTTGAAAATTCGTCCAAAACCGCCGGTTGCGAAAAGAACCGCCTTGGCAGCAAAAATATGCAGTTCACCGTTGGCCAGTTCCACCGCGACCACGCCCTTGCAGCGATCGTCCTCGAGTATCAAGTCGAGTACCTGAAACTCATCATGAAATGCAACCTTGTTTTTAATACACTGCTGGTAAAGTGTTTGTAAAATCATATGACCGGTGCGATCAGCGGCGTAGCAAGCCCGTCGCACAGGTGCTTCACCAAAATTACGGGTGTGTCCGCCAAAACGACGTTGATCGATGCGTCCTTCGGGAGTCCGGTTAAACGGCAGTCCTCGATTTTCAAGATCATACACCGCTTGAACGGCCTCTTCCGCCAGTATCTTGGCGGCTTGCTGGTCCACCAGATAATCGCCACCTTTGACGGTGTCAAAGGCGTGCCACTCCGGTTTATCATCCTCCACATTTCCCAGCGCAGCACTGATACCTCCCTGGGCTGCTCCGGTATG
>JASFSK010000348.1:0-5701 GCA_050114455.1 Desulfobacterales bacterium
CGGCAGCCATTTCAAATCAGCCATATTTTTCTCCTTTTTAATAAAATTTAAATATTATCCAAATTTTATGGTATTCAGCACCCGTTTGAATACGAGAAAATTTATTTACTTTATAGCTATATATTAGCTACGTTGCTGTTTAGTCAAGAAAAAAATACTCTCGGATTCCCAGCGGCGACCATAATTATTATTGGGTTGACATCTTTTCAAACATGTTGCTATTTCCTATCAAAAAAGAACACATTTTTCCGCCGCGGGCGCATTCAAACGTAACGCTTATTTCTGGTGATAAATTACATGACCGGCAGAATGAAAAAAATGATTCAAAAGATTATCCAGGGCGACCAGGTGTCAGGGGCCCGACTGATGCGTTTGCTCGAGGAAAGCAATCCGGAGGGCGCTGAGATGCTCAAACTCCTGTATCCATCTACCGGAAATTCATACATGATCGGATTAACTGGCCCACCGGGCTCCGGAAAATCGACTCTGGTAAATTGCATCATTGGTGAATTTCGTCAGAGAGGCCTGAAAGTTGCCGTCCTGGCCATTGATCCTTCCAGTCCGCTTTCCGGGGGCGCTTTGCTGGGTGATCGCATTCGAATGCGCAGTCATTCCGCAGATGATGGCGTTTTTATTCGTTCCATGGCGACCCGGGGGCATCTTGGCGGTATTAGCACAACCACCCGAGAAGCGGCCCTTGTGTGTGATGCCATGGGCTTTGAGGTCATCGTCATTGAAACTGTCGGAGTTGGCCAGGGCGAAGTAGAGATAGCTCAGTTAGCGCACACATCCGCTATCGTCAGTTTGCCGGAGACAGGTGATGAAATTCAACTAATGAAAGCCGGATTGCTTGAAATCGGAGATGTAATGATTGTAAACAAGGCGGACCGGCCGGGGGCGGACAAACTGGTCGATCAACTGCGGTCGATGCTGGCAATGAAACCAATCAAACCCGGTGGTTGGCACCCACCTGTGATAAAAACCATTGCGACGGAAAATTGGGGCATCGCTGAACTAGTGGACACATTTGACAAGCATTACCGGTCTTTGGTTGATACCGGCAAATTCGGTGAGCATCAATACAAACAGGCGTTTAATTTTTTTCAATCACATGTCATGAAGTTAGCCGCTGCTAAAGTATTTGACAATATCGGCGACTCGGACATCTATCATGATATACTTGAGGGTCTAAAAAAAAGAACGATAGATCCTGTGACAGCTGCCGAACGGATGACAGATAGACTTCACTACCGGCATTGATTTCGAGCGACAGATACTGGGTTTTCGGGTGACCTTAGCAATTTAAGATCAGAAGAGACGAGGTGGTCCGCATCCTGCCCCAAGAAAAAAGCACCTCATAAGATTTCGCTGAGGTGCCTTTTTAGTTTTTTTAAGACTTTCAAACAACCGTAACGTTTGTAGCGGCTGGCCCTTTTTGGCCTTGCTCTATATCAAATGTAACCCGGTCTCCCTCGTTTAGAGATTTGAATCCAGACATATTGATACCTGTGTGATGAACGAACACGTCGGGTCCATCTTCTTGTTCAATGAACCCAAATCCCTTCTGATCGCTGAACCATTTCACTGTTCCCGTAGCCATCGTGACAAACTCCTTTCAAAAAATGTCTTGGTTCCAAACTTCAGGTTATTGCCCCCTTGGCAAATGGATTTTCCTCCCCAAGAAAGAAACCGGTACCTCATCAATGTCAACAATTGATGAATAATTTTGGTATCTAAAACCTTTTACAAAAAAAATCAATATCTTTAAGCCTTTTTATCGAGGAAATTATTTTACGATTCGAACGTTGGCTGCCTGTCTCCCGTGGCGGGTTTCTTTGATTTCAAATGTGACTCTGTCGGATTTCTGCAACAAGAAGAAGCCATGATCTTTGATGCTGCGGCTATGCATAAAGACATCTCCCTCATTTTCGGTTTCGATAAAACCATAGCCTTTTTTTTCGCTATACCATTTTACAGTACCTTCCATCATATTAAATATAACCTTTCTTTTCAAAATTTGCTGAATTGCAGTCACCCGGACATATCAATCTTAAGATCATAATACAACTACTATTCGTTATTCCTTTGTACCTTTTGGCGGCTCGATTCCCAAGTTCTTTATTTTGTAAAGCAGGGTTTTATAGCTGATGTTCAGGATTTTCGTTGCCTTGCTACGGTTCCATCCGGTTTTATCGAGTACATAGGAAATGATTTCCTTTTCAACCCGGACAATCGCCTTTTTCTTGATCTTTTTCAACGACAATGAAGACAAGTCTGGCGAATCATTTATGTCAAACTCCAGCAAATCCGAGTGGCTAAGGATCTGACCGGGCAGGGATGCTGAACCTGGTGTTTGGGGCCGGGTTTCTCCGCCGATAAGCATGTCATCGAGACTGTCCTCGCTGCTGCCCAGAATCATAAAGCGTTTTAAAATATTCTGCAGTTCCCTGACATTGCCCGGCCAATGATATGCAGTCAGTTTTTCAATGGTTTTGCGGCTGGGGGTTTGCAGCTGTTTGCCGTCAAACTGCGCGGTATAGCTTTTGACATAGTGGTCAATGAGAGGGGGGATGTCTTCCGGTCTGTTTCGAAGCGGTTCGATGTGTATTTTAATCGTGCTAAGCCGGTAGTACAAATCTTCTCTGAATTTACCGGTCACCATGTCACCTTCGAGTTCACGATTGGTCGCGGTGATGATCCAGGCGCCCATTTTGACGTTTCTCTCTGAACCCAGCGGGCTGAAATCACCCCCTTGCAGGACATGCAGAAGCTTGGCCTGCAGTGGAAGGGACATATCTCCGATTTCGTCTAAAAATAAAAGCCCACCATTTGCTTGTTCAAACTTGCCACGCTTGCGTCGTTCGGCACCGGTAAACGCACCTTGCTCATAGCCGAACATCTCGCTTTCAAGAAGTGTATCCGGCAATGCCGCGCAATTGACTTTTACAAAAGGCTTTCCGACACGATTGGACCTCTGATAGAGGTTCTGGACCACCAGTTCTTTACCAACGCCGGTTTCGCCGTAAACGACGGTGTTCAAGCCGGTATCCGCCACCTGGCCGATCAGTTCCTTAATTCTGCGGATATTCTTGCTAACACCAATAATTGTGGGTTTCATTGTAGTTAACAGCCTGTGTTATTGGTCTGATATCGTATCTTTTCACAATGGTTGTGTCGAGGCTGGGAATAGTCCTTTCGTCCGAGGCGATCTTAGCGGTTTTTATCCTGTTTGACAACAGTAAAGAATGGCTAAACGGTATTGGCGACGTTTCCTTATATTATTCTGAAATCAATAGTAAAAGTGTTCATGTTTGTCAAATTCACTACCGCGAGATTGATATTCAGAATTTGGGAATTGGTTGCAATTCAGTTAAATATTATATAAACAGACGACACCAGATGCCAGAGATCATAATAATCTTTGGTGACAACCCCTAAGATTTGCAAGACTTTATTTTCAAGTCGCTGCGGTTTACGGTGCGGGTGGTTAACGGTTGACGGCCTGTTATCGATTCCTTCAGAATAGACCTCCACCTATACAAAACATCAATGCCGGTCCTGACGGATTTTTGGCCCTGGAAAAGGCTCTGATTCGGTGGCTGAATTCATTATTCCTTGACATATCAAGCGGTTTATGTAATTTATAGTGCTGAGCAAGGTCATGAAAATCTTGATGGTCGCCCTCATATTTTTTGTAGTATCCGATTGCCGTTTTGCCGACCCGGTATTGTTTGAGCTGCCTGGAGAAAGAATTTGACAAAATATGATGAAATATCATCAACTGAACGACTGCTTGAACTGATACGCGACAATAAAAAATCGGACTTCAAACCCTCCATTGCAGATTCCCGGGGTGCTTTCAGTCAACAAGTTAAAAATTTACTGAACATCCCATTGAGACTTCGCAAAGCTATTTCGGTCGGAATAGATTTGGGACATGATGATCTTAAAATGATCAAAATCCGACGAGTCTCAAATCATAAATATAGAATGCTTGATTTTGTCAGAATCCCGTATGATCCTGACATCTCAAGGCAAAGCACCAAATTCCCTCAATTTCTGAAGCCAATTCTAATCAACTTTTGCGGCCATTCAAAAAATATTGAGATATGGTGTACGATCCCTTCCGCAAGGGTGGAGACCCGTCAGGTACGGATACCGAAGATCCATTCCAAATTAATTCCAAATGCCGTCTTTTGGTCATATCAAAAAATTTCTCCCTTTAGCGAAGAGGAAAGCCTTTTTGATTTTGAAATTTTAGGAGATGTCGGGGAGGATGACCGGCTTAAAATCGCTGTGATGGCTTACACAGCTCCTAAAACCGAGATAACCGAACTCAAAGATCTTTTCAATAAAGTGGGATTTCCCCTGGCAGGTATATCGATCGTACCGTTTGCATTTCAAAGCCTGCTTAGGACCGGAAGAATAAATACTGATGAATTGCACCTTTCAAGTTTATATATCGGCCGTAACTGGTCTCGTATCGACATTTTTTCAGAAGGCAATCTTGTACTTTCCCGTGGAATCAAGGCCGGCGTGAGAACCATGCTGGAGGCCCTGCGCACGGAAATTGAAGAAAATCTGTTTGAACTCTCCATCTCCAGATCGCCGACAAAAGATTCAGCCAGGATCCACACCATAAAAAAGAAGCTGAGAAATGAGCTGGAGCAAGCCCAACAGCTGTTTTTCGGGGAAGGGTATGACACCGATGACGCAGCCCCAGAAGAAAGACAGCGTCTGCTCAGAGAAAACAGGCTATTTAAGATGATTTTACCGGCTCTCGAGAGGCTGGTTCAACAGTTGGAGCGGACTTTGCGGCACTTTGCAATGCAATATGAAAATGCAAAAGTCGGAAAAATTTACATTTCCAGCGGCGTTGACCCGCACAAACGAATACTGGATTACATTGGAAATGAACTCGGCATCGTTTCTGAAACTCTGGATCCTTTTGCTGAGACGCCCGATTTTTTCTCGATGGTGCCCAACCCCGAGAATATTTCGGAACGTAGTGCCTTTGTTCCGGCAATGGGTATGGCGCTCTCCCGAAATGAGCTGACCCCCAATTTTTTATACACATACAAAGACAAGCAAAAGGATGTCAGCAGTCAGCGAACCAACCGCGCGGTTTTTGCGTGCTTTTTAATGTTGATGGCGCTTTGCGTTGGGGTGTCTTTCTGGCAGGATCGTCAGGTTGAGGCCAAGGAATTCGAACTGATGCAATTGCGGCAACAGCTCGATGAGTTTACCGTACGGGTGGATAAAAACCTGATCATAAAACTGGTTAATGAAAGCCAGACAAGGCTTCGCGCGGTTGAGGAAACCAGCAAAAAATATTTTCCAGTTGCCGTCATCAGCGAAATAGCAGGCCTTACTCCGGATAATGTCCGTTTGATCAGTATAACCACCCGGGTGAATACCCCATTGGATAAGGCGACGGCATCGAAAGGGAGCAATACCAAAGAAAGGGGTATCCTGATTCTCGATGGAATTGTTCAGGGCAATCGGTTGGTGCTGGAATCGACCCTGGCAGGCTATTTATCCGAACTTGGAAATTCCCCCTTTTTCGATCAGCTCAAAATCAGCAAAAAGTCGTTTGAGTCCTATCAAAATGAGGAAGGGTTGCGGTTCACTGCCCGGCTAAATCTGCTATAAAAAAAATGAGAAGAATAAATCCTATTCTATCGACCCAGAGCCTGATTTA
>JASFSK010000349.1:0-5700 GCA_050114455.1 Desulfobacterales bacterium
AAGGCTTGAAGATGCTACGAAGCTTACTGCTTCCGGTCAGATCGATACACGGTATTTCCGGATATTGAAAATGGTTGCAAAGCGGAAAATCAATCAGCAGATCAGAAAGGATATGGCAAAGTTGAAGTATATTCTTGAAACCGGAATGAAATCTTAAGCGGCCGCCAGGTATTCATCTACATGAGACCACAACGGGGATAGACGATAACCGTGATATCTATCCCCGTGTTTGTCAGGCAGCAGGGCTTGGATGTTTTTGGGGACTCAAATATTCAAAAAATTCTTCTTTGCACACCACTTCTTCAAGAGACATTACATCGGCAAAGGTTATTTCAGACAATCTTGTATACATGGCCTTGGCGGCTTCCATCCATAGATAACGCGTCAAGCATGAATCCATTTGGTCGCAAGTTTCCGGGTCTTTATCACATAAAATCAAGGTGTCTCCACCTTCGAGCAGCGCTACGACCTCGCCTACCGTAATTTCATGGGGTGGTTTGGTGAGCATGTGACCGCCTTTGGCTCCCCGAAAGCTTTTGACATAGTTGGCTTCCTTCAGGGGCCTTATGATCTGCTCAAGATATTTCAATGAAATCTTCTGTCGTTTGGCAATTTCTCCTAATTGAATCGCTCCCTTCCCGTAATGTTGGGCGAGATCCAGAATCATGCGGGTACCATACCTGCTCTTTGTCGAAAGCTTCATGTCGAATCTCCGAATGTCATGCGTCATTACAAGTCTTGGACAGAATTGCTGTCTTTGGTCCATTTCCAAGAAAAAATTAACTGTTTTTGGGAAGCTCTAAGCTATAGAAATATAGGTCGACAGTCAAGATAATATCTGAACTCAAGTAATAATCGGGCAACTTTAATATTGACAAGTACACCCGACCCACATAAACAATCGAGGCGTTAATGACAGGCATTCATGTAAATGACATCATCGGTGTTTCGAATATTCTACCTGTACAGTGGGAAAGTCGCTTGGAGATAGTTTAGGTGGCGCACATGTATCAAGAGCTAAAAGGAAAAACCGCCCTGGTGACCGGTGGCGGCAAAAAAAACGGTATCGGTTACGCGGTTGCGAGAAAAATGGCTGAAAGCGGTGCGAACATCATCATTGCGGATATAGTAAAGCCGAAAGATGAAAGCAATCCGCTCATTTCGGGTACGCGGGACGATATGCTAAAACTTGTGGCGGATCTGGCCCGAGAATTTAACATACTGACCTTGTTTGTGGATCTGGATGTGACCCAACGCACATCGGTTAAACAGATGACCGGGGCCGTTCGTTCAAAATTTGAACGTATACATATTCTGTGCAACAATGCAGGCACGGTGCTGGGTGTTCCCAATGCGGTGCACACCTATGACGAAGAGGCCTGGCTGAAAACAGTGGATGTCAATCTTCACGGAGTGTTTCGAGTGTCAAAGGCGATCATTCCGTTGATGATAGACACCGGCGGCAGCATCATTAACATTGCTTCAAGGGCCGCAAAAGTTCCTCCGCTGTTTAATGGCGCCTACGCGGTTGCCAAAGCAGGGGTCGTTATGCTGACAAAAGTCATGGCCAGAGAATTAGCCGGCAGCGGTGTTCGAGTCAATGCCATCTGCCCGGGGGTCATTTCAACAGACTTTACCCAGTGGCGATTCGGTCTGGAAGCCCAATTCTTGGATTCAACACCAGAAGATCGTCAAAGGGAAATGGTTGAGACAATTCCTTTGGGTCGGCTTGGTTCTGCTGCAGAAGTGGCCAGCCTGGTTGCGTTTCTGGCTTCCGATCAGTCCTCCTACATGACAGGCCAGGCCATCAATGTTACGGGAGGACAATTAATGGAACTCTGAACAACCCTGTTCATGAGTCACCCGATTTAAAAGGATAAGAATTATAAAGATACCTCCGCTGCCTGAAGTTCACGGTTTATCGAACTTAAATACGACAATATCCGTGGCTTATGAAGGGTGTTGGTTGCAAGGTTTGGCTTAACAAAACCGAATAGGAGAGAATAATATGGCTGATATCACCGGAGGAGAACTTCTGGTCAGATGTCTTCATGCCGAAGGTGTGCAATTCATCCATGCCATTACGGATGGAACCTATATGATGGTCATTGAAGCGCTGGAACGCCTTGGGAATAACTTGGGCATCCGGCTGATCGTGCCTCGTCATGAGGCCGCCGCCGCCCATGCCTGCGACGCATACACACGGGTGGCGGGAGAACCTGCGGTCGTCATGGCCTGTGCCGGTCCCGGAGCCGCCAATCTTCTCGCCGGCTTGATGTGCGCCGAAGCTGAAGGCAGTCCGGTAGTTGCCATTACCACGACCCGGCGCAGTGACATTTCCGACTCCTATGTTCACCAAGGGGGTATGCAGGTCAGCCGCCACCTCGAAATTTTTAAACCGGCAGTAAAGTGGAACGGCAAGGTTGATCACTGGAGCCGGATTCCCGATATGGTGCGCCACGCTTTCCGTGTGGCGGTCTCCGGGCGGCCGGGCCCCGTGCATATTCTAATCCCCGAAAACATTTTAGGCGAACGCAATGAAGAGAATAGTGTCCAGATCTGGGAGCCTGAACAATATCGTGTCGTTGATTCAGGCCACTTTAATTCGGTTGCCATCCACAGGGCCGCAGAGTTATTGACGCAGGCGGATCTAGTCAACATTCATTGCGGCAACGGAGCCGAGCGCTCCGGTGCGGGCCAACTGGTGCAGTCACTGGCCGAATATCTGGGATGTGCCGTCACCAATACTGTCAGGGCGCGGGGGATTATATCGGACGATCATCCACTTTGTTTTCACCCTACCTGTTTATCCAGGATTATGGCCAACAGCCAGGCCGATGTGGTACTGGCAGTCGGGACCCGGCTTGGAGAGCTGAATATGTGGGGAAAACCTCCCATGTGGGGCGAACCACAAACCCAACGCCTGGTTCAGATTGACTGCGAGCCGACGAGCATCGGGTTGAACCGACCGGTTGATGTGCCGCTAGTTGGTGACGCTGCTATAGTTCTGGAAAAGTTGCTGGATGCCATAAAGCAACTCACCAAAAAGCGTGATCCCCATCCTAAAATTTCCGAGTTTCGAGCGGCGCAGGATGATTGGCGCAGGGAACTCGATGCTTCGGTGGCGGACATGGATCGCTCGCCCATGCTGACCGGCCAGATATTGAAAGTTTGCAACGACATCTTTCCCCAAGACGCCATTTTCGTTATGGACGGCGGTAACACAACTCTGTGGAGTCTTCATTATCATGTCGCTCATATTCAAAGAACGGTTGTTTATTCGATGAACTACGGACACCTTGGTACCGGCCTGCCATATGCCATCGGCGCCAAACTGGCCCACCCTGACAAACCGGTCTACTGTGTAACCGGTGACAGCGCATTCGGCTTCAACATCCAGGAGCTTGAAACTGCAGTTCGCCATAAATTACCGATAATTGTCATTGTGGCCGTCGACGGTGCTTACGGAATGGAAAAAACAGCTCAGCGGCGAATGTTCGGTCGACAGGCCGACTGGTTCGGTCATGAGCATGCTCCGGTCAGATACGATCAAGTCGCTGTTGCGATGGGCTGTCATGGAGAGTATGTCACCAAAGGTTCGGAAATTAAATCGGCCCTTGGGCGTGCCCTTTCTTCAGGAAAACCTGCCGTCGTCCATGCGGTGGTCGATCCAGTGGCCAATGTTGATCCCCCCGGCAACTGGCTCTGGACCGCAGCACGTACCGGGAAACTGGAAATGTAGATTGATTGGCGAATTGTAGCACGTCGAATGGCAGCAGACACATTGGTACCTTCGGAGACCGGCCGATAGACTAGCTCTCAGCTGAAGGGAATTGTCATGGATATCGCAGCTCTCGACCAGGTGCGTCTTAACTTCAATCCCCAGGGGCTTTTTGTCATCAATGCCGCCATCGGCCTGATGATGCTGGGCGTTGCACTGGATTTGAAGCTGGATGACTTCAAGCGAATATTTATAGCTCCCAAGGCACCAGGCATCGGATTAGGGGCTCAATTCATTTTATTGCCGGCCCTTACTTTTTTGTTGACCCTGATCTTGCGACCGCCGTCGTCAATCGCTCTCGGAATGATTCTTGTGGCAGCCTGCCCCGGCGGCAACCTTTCCAATATTATCACCTATCTGGCACGCGGCAATTCTGCCGTATCTGTCAGCATGACGGCCGTTTCCACTCTGGCGGCCATCCTTATGACCCCTTTGAATCTATCCCTGTGGGGCAGCCTCAATCCGGGTACGGCGCGCATCTTAAAAGCGGTACACCTCAGTCCTTTGGACGTTTTTATTACTGTTTTTATCATCCTGGGAGTACCACTGGGCATTGGCATGCTGATATCAAATTCGTTTCCTGCAATCGCCGACAAGATTCGGCGACCCTTCAAAATATTTTCACTGGTTTTTTTTATCGGTATCGTTGCCGCGGCACTGGCTGTCAACTGGCAAAATTTTGTTGACTATGTCGGACTGGTATTTATCGGGGTGCTCATCCACAATGCCCTGGCACTCAATCTCGGATACTGGTCCGGCCATCTTTTCCATTTGAACGAACCAGATAAACGTGCCGTGTCGATTGAAGTCGGTATCCAGAATTCGGGGCTGGGACTGGTATTGGTATTCAATTTTTTTGAAGGACTTGGCGGTATGGCCATCATCGTTGCATGGTGGGGAATCTGGCATATCATCGCCGGTCTGATAACAGCCTATATTTTTTCACGGCGTCCCTTGCCAACCGACAACCGGGTCTATTGGGGAAATGAAACAATTAAGTAACCGGGTAAAATTAGTAGCTACCGATAAGCGGATGCCATGTGAGTTTAATCGCACACTCAATGCCTGTTGATACGTTTAAAGATAAAGTGGTTGTCGTTACCGGAGCGGCCAGTGGAATCGGAAATGCCATTTGCCGGCGATTTGGCCGGGATGGGTCCAGAATTGGCCTGTTGGATATGGACAAAACGGCCGTAAAAGCTGCGGCGGACAAACTCAATGCCGCCGGTGTGGATGCAGTCGGGATACCCTGTGATGTCGTCAATGAAAATGACTGCCATTCAGCGGTCAATGAAGTTGTTGATCTGTTCGGTGGTATCGACATCCTGGTCAACAATGCCGGTATCACCCAGCGAAGTGCCTTTGTCGAAACCCAGATGAGTGTGTATCGCAGGGTCATGGAAGTGAATTTTTTTGGATCCTTGCACTGTACCAAAGCCGCCATTGATAGCCTGTTCGAACGCCAGGGGAACATTATCGTCATCGAAAGTTTGGCAGGGATTGCCCCGCTTTTGGGACGAACCGGATATTGCGCCAGCAAGCATGCTTTGCACGGGTTTTTTACATCCCTGCGATCGGAAATCAGATCCTCTGGTGTCAACATCATGCTGGTTTGCCCCGGGTTCGTCGAGACCAGATTGCAGACCCGGGCGCTGGGCGGCGACGGCCAGGTAACCACCCATCCACAATCCATGGTTGGTAAGCCGGTTTCACCTGAAAGCGTCGCAGAGGAAATATATAAAGGGTTGCGGAAAAAAAAGCAGTTGCTCGTATTAACGTCGGTGGGCAAATTGGCATATTGGATAAACCGGTTTGCCCCCAATCTCTATGAAAGAATGATGGCCAGGCAAGTCAAAGATGAACTCATCCGATAGATCGATCGACAGGTATACACCACCTTATATGTCCGTTCTTATTCG